>NZ_JBMWAM010000004.1:0-228153 GCF_049725345.1 Paenibacillus praedii
TCTTTAGGCATGAAAAAACTCCCCTTACAGTAGCAGGTTTTATTATTTCACCTGTCTACCGTATGGGGAGCATATCAGTCTGCAGGGTAGTCCCTTGTTTTTATAAACCTGTCCGGTACGGGTGGACGCAATAAGGCGCATGGATACGCGTTACATCTTCACGTTAATAAGCGGTGTCAACTCGATCGAGCAGTCGACTTTTACTTTCATGCGAGACCATATGATTTGCCATTCTGCTTTGCTGATTGGCTTTGCCCACGGGGATATCGTGAGCTCGCCGATATGGAACGGATCGACGTCCCATTGCTGCAGCTTGGCGAATAAAGCTGCGATTTGATTCTCCATAAAGTTCTCCAGCTCTTTAACATGAGCTTCGAATTGCTTCTGCTCATAGATGTTTTTATTTCCGCGATATTCCTCCAGTCTACCCGTCAATTTGAGTTTGATGGTTAGCTCTGAAAAGTTTTTATTCAATTTTTTATGTACTTTAGCCCTCATATGGCCAATGGTAACATGGTGTTCGGGTATCGGAAAATATTTGACGTAGTGATTGTTGTTGATTAACTGCAGCAGCTTCTCGTCCTTCTGCTTTACGGTAGTGACAAGCTTGTCTTTGTTGAACAAGGAAGTCCCCTCATATTCAAATTTATCCTTGCTAGCCTTGAAAGAAGGCAGGATTGGATTTGCTAGAGGAGCGTGAAGATCCTTCAAATAATGATGCAAATTGATGATCGTCAACTCGCCCTGGTTATTTTTTTCATAATGCTTGAACATCCGATACAAGTAGTAGTCCAGGTTTTCCTGCTTGTTGATTTGGGCGGCAAGATAACTATTCAGGTCCCCCTCCGCGATTGCAAGATAGAGATGGTGGGAGATGTCAGGATCAACGATCATAGAGCTGAGCAATTCCCCGATTCCTTTCTTCGCAAGCTTTTTATTAATGAACAACATACGCAGCTGGCCCATCTTCAGCTCTCGATTGTACACCAAATTAAAGTTGTTGCCGCCTTGCTTAATCATGCTGACATTTTGCGATAGCAGATGCTTCTTCTCTTTAATAAGGGGCGGTACGATGGTGCTGATGGTGAACTGCCCTTCATCCGTTTGATCCAAGGACCAGAAGATAACAGGAGCGAGCTCCTCAACCGTTTTATTCTCGACAAAGGGTAAGCATGCGGGCAGCAGGAGAAGCATACTCAGGGTTGTTCCTATCGCAATAATTTTTCTAACAGCTTTCATACGATACGCCTCTTTCTTATGACGGCAATGGCCAATACAACAGGTACAAGAATATATGTTGTCGCCCCTGCTGCCATTTGAAGCTCAAGCCAGAATTTTTGCAGGGCGCCGACCTTCCAAAACCATTTTTCTATAATAAGCATACAGCTTGTCACTAGAACCCAGCATGCTATTAATCCGAGCCGGCTCGTCATCGCTCGCTGCTTGCCCGCAACGATTCGTAATGCTCCATAGAAGCATAATAAAAGTAAGGATAAGATATAGATGTAAATAATCATATGGCAAGACACAAGGAGTACGTCGATACGCTCGAAAAATGGAAATTGCACATATCGGCCCATATTCAAAATGGGGAACGTAATGGTTCGGATGTAGCCCGATCCGTAGAATAATAACGTGGCTATGAATATCAAGATGTACTCCACAATACTGAAGGTATTCGCAATGGTCAGGTAAGTTAATGGCCTGCGCTCAGGCCGGAGCCACGGGACGAGACAAACCAAATACTCAGGTCCGGATAAGGCGGATAACAGAAACAATGGTGCCTTCCAATGCTGGACGGTCCATTCGGTAGGCACGATAGGATACAAATCTCGCAAGGAAGCGGCCTCCGTCAAGTAGAAAGGGCCGAATAGAAAGAGGATCCAAATACTGCTCAAAAACATGATCGGGATGAAGCGGATCGTTGTGCCCATGCCTTGTGACGCCATGTACAAGCTGACGATTATGGGGAACAGGATAAGCCAGCCGCGGTCCATCGATGGAAATACGAACTGATGAATTATATCGGCGGACCCGATGGTGATGACGATCATTTTAATAAATATGAAAATGATGCCGATCCCAGCTAACAGACGAACCTTGCGCTCACCTAGCAGCTCTGTAAAGCCCTCGTAGCCCATAGCCGGATAACGAGAGGAGAACCATTTGGAGAGGAAGGTCAGAAGCAGCTGGGATAGCAAGCCGACGGCTATAATAACCCAAACCATATAAGGCTCGGCTAAATAGGCGGGCATGATGAGGATGAAATATAAGATCTGCAAACGATTGATGAGCAGCATGACGTATATTCCGTCGGAGTGATTCGTGTTGGCGAACAATGAAGGCTTTTGCACGTCATTTTCTCCTTTGACCGTAGCGCCATTTTTGTAACGGATGTAAATACGCAGGACGCTCTTTCATCAAACGCAATGGGCCGCGAATAAACAAGTCAAGCCAATCCTTTCCGTAAAAAGGCGTAACAGGTGCTAGATAGGGCTGCTTCAAAGAAGTCAGGCCATTCAAATGGGCAAGCAGAAGGAGGATTCCTAGAATCATGCCTGGAATGCCTAGCAAGGAAGCCAGAACAAGAAAAACAAATTGAATGAGCAGGCTTGATTTCGACATCAAATAGTTTGGAACAAGAAACGATGCAATCGTAGAAATACCCATCAATACAATAAGCACCTTGCTGGCAAATCCAGCCTGCACTGCAGCCTGTCCAATGACAATGCCGCCAATAACGCCTAGCGTCTGACTGGTTTTGGACGGCATACGAAGGCTGGCTTCCTTGACGATTTCTACGGTAACCAGCATAATCGCCGCTTCCCAGAACGGAGTGAACGGCAGCTTGCCTCGCGATTCCAGAATGACAAACAAGATTTGCAGCGGGAGCATCTGATAATGATGCGTTGTTAAAGCGACATACATAGGGATAAGCGAAAGCGCAATAAAAAAGCTCAGAAAGCGCAGGCAGCGCAAAAAGCTGGCAACCAGCCAACGATTAATATAGTCCTCAGGCGATTGAAACAAGTGAAAGAATGTAACAGGAGCGATTAACACGAACGGCGTGTTGTTGACCAGTATGAGCAGCTTGCCTAAACCAAGCGCGTAGGCGCAGGAATCCGGCCGGTCAGTTTGCAGAAACTGCGGGAATATGCTGTACGTATGCTCCTCCATGAATGCAGCCACTTGAGAAGAATCCAGAAATAAATCAAAGCTGATCTTTTGAATTTTCTCGCGGGCAATTGATACGTACTCCAGGTTAGTCAATCCTTCCACATACATGAGTACGACGGTTGTTTGGCTAAGTGAGCCTACGGTGAATCTTTCCGCTTTGAGTTCTGGAACGGGAAGCCTTCGGCGTATCAAGGTTAAATTTTGCTCCAGCTGCTCACTGAAGCTGTCCTTAGGCCCGAATAGGATGGTTTCTGTCTCAGATGACTCGATGGAGCGGCTAAGCGGACTGGCTAACGGTATGGTTAGCCACTGCTGAAGAGCTTCATTGTGCAGCAGAACACAGCCTTGAAGCAAATGCTGGGTGGCTTGCTCTAAAGTGTCGACATGCTGTGCGGGAGACACGCTCGCAACCTGCCCGCCATTCTCATGGACATAGCGCTGAAGCGGCTTCAGCACAGCTTCATTAATGCGTTCTTGATCGATTAGCGTGCGAATGAATATGATTGTGACTGCTTTGCTCTTCTCTGTGCGCAGCTCAACAAATTCCGCATCGCTCATATCAGCGAGCACTTGCTTGAGAGCATCCAGCGAAATAGGCTTCTCAGCCGCTGCGGACAGAGAGGGCTCTTGCTGCTCTTGCTTTGTTTGACGTGTACTCTTTGTCCAGAACATAGATAAACCTCACTCACTCGTACTGATGAAATGGCAATCGATAACTATGCAACCTATTATGAACCTTTTGACGGAAAATCATTCCGAAGGTGGAATTAGCTCGAAGCGGTAAAAAGAAGGGCTGTCCGAAAGCAGATGATGCTTTCGGACAGCCCTGTATTTTATGAAAGAAAGATGTGAATGCTAGGCTGCTGAGATGCCGCTTGCTCATCTAAGCAGTGATAAATCGAAGGCCGGTACGAGACCTTCCTCGGCGGCGCGGCCAAGCAATGCGTTTACGGCGGCATAGCCGTCCTCCCCTAAGCTCGCGGTAAACTCGTTAACGTAAAGATCGATATGCTGCTGAGCCACATTCGGCGAGAGCTCCTGTGCGTGCTGCATAACGTATGATTTGGACGCTTCCGGATGAGCCCATGCATATTCAACAGATGCGCGAATCCACCCGGCTATCGCTTCGGTATCGAGTGTCCTTTTGGCAATAATGGCCCCGAGCGGTATCGGCAGGCCCGTATCGGACTCCCACCAGCTTCCAAGATCGGTTAACATCGTTAAGCCATAGGATGGATAAGTGAAGCGGGCCTCATGAATGACCAGACCAGCGTCGATCTTGCCGTCGCGAACGGCAGGCATTATTTCATGGAAAGGCATGACGACAATTTCGCGTACGCCCCCTGGAACTTGCCGGGCAGCCCATAGACGAAACAATAGGTATGCAGTCGAGCGTTCGCTTGGCACGGCTACGCGCTTTCCGGACAACAAAGCGCCTCCTGCCTGCTGCCCGGAAAGCGTTGTGCCGTCAGCTTCTGCCGCTTCGCCGTTAATTAATACGAGCGGCCCGCAGCCTCTGCCAAGCGCACCGCCGCAGGAAAGCAGCTTATAGTCTGACAATACCCATGGCAAAGCCGCATAGGAAATTTTCAGTACTTCGGGTCCTTCTGAATTGGCTGCCCAATGGTTCGTGATATCGATGTCCGCATAAGTCACATTTAGCTCAGGAGCGCCGGGCACAAGCCCATGCGCCAAAGCGTGGAAGACAAATGTATCGTTCGGACAAGGCGAGAAAGCAATATTCATAGCAGTACCTCCTTGATAGCTTTACTTGCGGCTTCTAACGAAGCCAATGCATCACCGATTCGCCAGGCCGCACGATCGCGCGGGCCGACCGCATTGGAGATCGCGCGAAGCTCGATCACTGGAATGCCGAATCCTGCAGCGGCCACAGCAACGCCATAGCCCTCCATGGCTTCAGCGGCGGCGCCAGGCACTCGCAACGTTAATGCCTCTGCGGTTTTTGCCGTTCCGGTAGCCGTTGTAACGGTTAATACGGCTCCGCTGCAGACAGGCAGTTCAGTCCTGCGAATGGCATCCATGACGCGATTGCTCCATTCTGTGCTGACAGCAGCGAGAGCGGTGCCGAATCCGAGCTCGTCCAAGCTGAGGAAGCCATCCGGTGTTTCAGCGCCAAGATCGGCAGCGACAATCTGATCGGCGACAACAAGCGAGCCAATATCCGCTTTGCCTGCAAAGCCGCCGCCAATTCCGGCGCTTATCACCAGCGTATAGCCCTCTATTATTAGGGCAGCGGCAAGTGCAGCCGCTGTTATACTCGCGGCGGCCGCCGACCCGACGCCCGATGTAATGACATCCACGCCTTTCTTTCCCTCCAGGCCGCGAAGCACAGCTTCCTTCTCGGCATCTACAGCAGTTACAACCAGCACACGCATTTCTTCATTTCCTGCCTGTATTGAAGATTCGATCAAATGATTTTTTTTCATTTTCTGCGCCATCTCGTGGAAGCCTCCTTAGCCAATCGTAATCTTGCCTTCGGGATATCGGTACAAATCCTTCTTCGAGCGTGAATTCAAAGCAAATGCCAATGTAACGGGCCCTAGCCGTCCAACAAACATAAGCAGGATAACAATGAGCTTGCCGGTGTCTGTTAAATGACTAGTTAACCCCGCTGACATACCTACTGTACCATAAGCGGAGGTTGCTTCGAACAGAAGGGCCAGGAACGATCCCGACTCTGTGATGGATAGAATCATCGTCCCCGCGCAAATGATGGCGAAGGCGATCATCGTAAACATAATGGCCTGATGGATTTGTTGTTTGGCAATCCGGTAACGGAACAGCACGACATCGTTTCGCCCGCGAACCATAGTGATCATGGCACCAATGAGAATGGCGAACGTCGTCACGCGAATGCCGCCCCCAGTCGATCCGGGACCTGCGCCGATGAACATAAGCAGGATAAGGAAAAATTGCGTAACCTCCCGAAGCATGCTTGGATCGAGGGTGCTTAACCCGGCGGAGCGGGCTGTAACAGACTGAAAGGCAGCGCCGAGCAGCTTGCCGCTGGCTGATAAGGGCTGAAGCGTATGCGGATTGGAGAATTCCAATGCGAAGATAACGATAGCCCCGACAGCGGTGAGTATGCCGGTAACGAATAAGACGACCTTGCTGTGCAGGCTGAGCTTGCGTGTTTTCGGAAAGGTGACAAGCTCGGAAATAACGATGAATCCGATGCCTCCGAAGAAGATCAGCAGCATCGCTACGATGTTAATAAAGGGATCCTCCACATAATGAATGAGGCTGCTTGCGCGTTCCGGGAACTGTGAGAACAAATCGAAGCCTGCGTTATTGAAAAATGAAATGCTGTGAAAAATACCGAAGTAGATCGCTTGTCCTGCCGGCATTTCCAGCATGAAGTAGCTGCTGAGCAGCACGGCTCCCGTCAATTCGATAACGAGCGCATAGAGCAGAACTTTGCGAATCATACGTACAATTCCCTCTGTTGAGGCGTAATTCATAGACTCTTGCAGCACGAGACGCTCGCGGAACGAGATTCTTTTGCGGAACAGAAGGGCAAAGAGAGTGGCCATTGTCATAAAGCCCAGACCGCCGATCTGAGCAAGCAAGATGATAACGGTCTGTCCGAAGAAGGAGAAATGCATGCCTGTGTCCAAGACGGTAAGCCCCGTTACGCATACAGCGCTGGCAGACATAAATAAAGCATCGAGATAGGAGAGAGTATTCCCCTCCGTAATCGAGACAGGGCGTGATAAGAGCTGTGCTCCAATTAAGATAATGATAATAAATCCGAAGGTCATCACCTGCGGGGGACTGGGCCTAAACCGTATTTTTTTGCGTACCGCGTCTACATTCAGCATTTGTCAAGCCCACCTGTCTCTTTCTTGCTGGATTAATCATTCCAATCTGTCTGAAAGAGCATTGTCTGCTCCAATGCTCTCCACCTTGTTGCGGCCGCTATGCTTGGAGCGATAAAGAGCGACGTCCGCCACGCGGAGCAGCGCTTCTATAGGCTCCTTGGAAGACTTCGCCTCTGTCACCCCGAAGCTTGCCGTAATGGTTATGGCCTTGGCGGAGCTATATAGCGGTGTTGAGGCAATTTCATTGCGGATCTGCTCTGCAATATGCACAGCCTGAGCAAGGGAGGTGTCCGGCAGGCATAACGCGAATTCCTCTCCCCCATAACGACTGAACAGGGCGGTATTATCCAGCTGTTGCTGACAAATATTCACGACATGCTGAAGGGCGAAATCTCCGACACTGTGTCCATAGCGATCATTAATTTGCTTGAAATGATCGATATCGAACAGGATGAAAGAAATCGGCTGATGGGTCTGAAACGCGATTTCGAGCAGCTCTCTGCTTTTATCCATAAACGTATTACGGTTATAAGTAGAGGTTAAACCATCGATTTCAGCGAGATAACGAAGCTTGTTCTGCAGCAGCGTATGCTCGGTGACATCGATCATGACAATCGTTTTACCGGCGACTTGACCGTTTGGCTTCAGCAGATTGGAGGCTCGAACCCGATAATAGAATGTTTCTTTTCCGCGAATCCATTTGAACTCGTGTTCATGCTCACCGGAGGGGTCCAAATCCGCGATGAAGGCGCCGGACTCCACGCCGCGCTGCCAGACCTCCTCCAGCTTCTTCCCGATAGCCGAAGAGGTGAGCGCAGGTATAATCTGCGATGCCGCTCCGTTAAAATCCATAATTTGGTTCGATAAATTAAGCACTAGCACGCCGTCGCGCATGCTTTCGAATATATGCTCGCGTGCGATGGGAGACACAGTAAGCATTCCTGTCGAGTATATTGAGAAGATATAAAGCGCCGATGTAACTCCCATAAGAATAGGCACGGGATCCGTGCCAAACGGAGTAAGCCCCAGCACATATAAGAGCGCGCCTACCATCGGGAGGAAAATACCGAAGGCCATCGTCACCATTTGCTTGCGGTAGATTGCCTTTGTTTTGCCCCAATAATTGAGCAGCAGAAATAAGCTGGCGAGCATAGTGCCGAACATATAGCTACCATTCACGTAATACCATACCCCGGGTATGACGTCAACCATTGGCGTCGGCGTATCGGAACGCAAATACATGTCTTTATAAAATAAATGATGATATGCATTGGTTGTCAGCAGGAGCAGGGTCATGGCAGGAATGACGAACAGCCCCCATGCTTTCCTGGGAGCGGTAAATTTATCTAGTCCTACATAGTGCATTACAAGCAGCAGACTGCATGGAGCGATGAAGGGCATGCCCAAATACTCGATGTTGATCCAGAAACGAATTTCCTGAAGCGACTCACTGGCCAGCTCGAAAGCGAAAGCAAAGATGTATATGGCCGATAGAGAGGTTGACCACATAAATGCCTTCATGCCAGAGAAGCTTGTTTTGTTGAAGAAGGCATATATGGCAAGGAGAACGCTAAGGACGCCGGAAATGATGACAACGATAATATATTGGGATGTGGATGAAGCAAAATTGATTAACATAAACGACTCCAAATGTAGCGCTAGGATTGATCTTACTAAGAGGCAGCACAGAATGCTGCTATGGCTACGGAGATATTTTAACATAAAAATTTAATGAATATAAAGGAGCTTACGTCCCTTATTAATTACACGGGCGATTATACGCAAAATAAGTGTAATAAACACGAAATAAACACCGAGACTCGTCCCCGGTGTTTATTCCTTGCTTGTCAGTGCAGGCTCTTTGTGATCTAACTGTTATCTGCAGCCGTTGGCAATGTAATTTCCACGAACGTTCCTTGGCCGAGCTCACTTTGGAAGACGATGGTTCCTCTGTGTCCGGCAATAATTTGTTGGCTGACCATGAGGCCAAGGCCGTTCCCGTTTTCCTTCTTCGTGAAGAAGGGCTCTCCAAGCCGCAGTAGATCCTCCGCGGCAATGCCGCCGCCCTGATCTGTAAATCGCAGCACAATCGCTTCGTCGCCTTCGCGCTTGAGTGCAACGTTAAGCTCGCCTCCGCCGGGCATTGCTTCTATGCCGTTTTTTATAATATTGACGAATACTTGCTTTAGTTGATTCGCCTCGCCGATAACTTTAGGCAGATTCTCCTCTGCTGTAAGAATAAGCTGTACATTGCTAATCTTCGCTTCGGATTCCAACAGCAGCAAGACATCATTGACGGTGCTGGCCACTTCAATAGGCTGGTGACTGCTTGCCTGAGGCTTGGCGAAGATGAGAAATTCACTTACGATCATATTAATCTGATCCAGCTCGCCAATCATAATATCGAGATGATCAGGTGACAGCTTCCCGGATTGCTTCTGAAGCTGTACGAAGCCGCGCAATGTAGTGAGCGGATTGCGAACCTCATGCGCAACACCAGCGGCGATCTGGCCAACGACCGACAGCTTCTCGGAGCGTCTAATCATCTCCTCCGCCTGCTTCCGGGATGTAATGTTCCGGGAAATCGTGGCGATCGCAATTATGATGCCGGACTCATCCTGGATCGGAGAGATGGTAATACTGAGATCAATGAGTGCTCCTGACTTCGTGTATCTTACCGTTTCGAAATCCGTCACAGAGCCGCCGTTAAGTACGGTTGTTTCTAGCTCCTGTTGTGAGCTTGCATAATCAGGAGGCACATTATCCAAACGCAGCCCAACAATTTCATCCTCGCTCCAGCCATACATTTTCTCGAACGCTCGATTGACTTGCGTAATTCGGCCAGCCAAATCGGCAACATGAATCGCATCAGAGGTATGATTGACGAACGATTCCAAATACTGCTTTGTGCTGCGCAGCTCTGCGGCCGCATCCTTTAGCTGCGTTGTATAGCTGTGTAAGTTATTGCCCATCGTATCGACCCGCGAAGCGAGCAAGCCGAGCTCATCTTTGCTCCGAATCGTAATGACTTCTCCGAAGTTGCCTTCAGCAATGGCGTTTACTTTGTTAAATATTTGGTTCAAGCCGCGCAGCATAAACTCTGCAATGAAATAGCTGATAAAAGTCGTAGCAAGAATAAGACCGAATGAAATGAAGGTTTGCATAAGAAGCTGTCGGTTAAGTGGCGCTTCAATCACCGCATTATCAAAGGTAATGGAGATGACGTACGATTTTTCAATAAAAATAGGAATAAAAGTTTTCAGTACTTGTCTATCGTTTATAGTTATTTTTGCGTTAATGGGCGCATTGCTTGCTATCGCTTGTTGAATATAATAGGAATCGTTCTCTTGGTCTTTGAACGTATAAGTGCCAAAAGGAATGTCCCGCACATCCAAGTTGTAAACAGGAATTCCTTGCTTCATTTTAATGATCGGGCTTTTCCCAAAGAAATCGGGATCAAATCCGGTGATTTCCAGCAGATTTGGATGATCAGCGACTATTTTTTTGATCAGGGCATTCGTTCCCGCGGATTCGTCAAAATCCAGAAGCGGCTGCGCGTTAACGAACGGATTGATCATATAGTTCGTGGTGCCGTCGTAATAGTTGCCCCATTTTCGAATTTTGTTAGGATCAGTGTCGGCAAAATTGAAGGGACCTGACCAGAAGTTATCCATCTTTTGTCCTTCAGGAATTGTCACCTCTTGATTATCATACAGCTGCATGAACGCCTTATGCCAATAATCCCAACCTTTAGAGCTGGCGCCCAGTTCTTTAGGATCCGAGGATTTGCGTACAATGTTATCATTGCCCGTCCTCTGCCAGAGCGTAATACCCTCGACCCCCAGCCTTTGGCTGAGCTCGACAAGCTGCTCATTTTGAATGTTGTTGATATCGGGTCCAAGCTGCTCCTTGGCTGCAAGCGCTGCTGCCCGAAGCTTCTCGCCGATTGTATCCTCCATAAACTGTAATGCGGTTTCAGAAGCTTCAAGTGTTAGACCAATTTGCTTGGCAATACCTAGAACCTGCTCCTCATGGTTGGTCTGGATTTCGGATTTGGTTGATATGTAATAGATTACTATGCTAAGCGCCAATGTAATGGCGACGATTATGGATATGGAGAAGGCTAGCTTGGCTTTAATGGACAACTATATTTCCCCCTATTATCTAAGGTGTACTTCAATACAATTTGACATTGCGCGACAAAATCCTGTTTCACCGACATTAAAGGAGGAGAAGCGGTATGCTTCTCCTCCTCTAATCCTATATATACATGGGGCTTTAAATAACGATAACCTCTTATTTTGTTACACGCGTGTAAACTGCTCTTCTTTCAAATACTGCTCCGCTTCCTCGTACGTCTCGAAGACAGATTCCAAGTTCAGATCAGCATACAAATACCAGAGGTCCTCTTCGAATAGCAGCGTGAGAATGGCATCGTCCGGACCGGTCCAGCGCTCCTCCTGCGGAGGCTTTCGTTTCTTTTTCTTACTGCTTACTGGCTTCTCTGGCGGCGCAATAGAGAGGGAGTTGATCGATTTCCCGATAAGAGAGCGAAGCTCCGCTTCATTGAAATCGCGAATATTGACGAGGCCCTTCTCATCGGTCTCTATGCCGTCCACGAGACCGGCGAAAACATAGCCGTTACCATTGCGGTGAAGATGCTGGACGACCGTCTTTTTTTCATGCTGGCTTTCTTCATAATGGAAGTTCACGCGACCGAGAGAAACATCCTTCCGCTCCAGCTCAGGAAAGGCTTCCATGATAGCGAGCTTCTGTTCAAAGGATAACATAGATTTCTTTCTTCCTCCTTAAAGGTTTGCGCAGCAAACCTGCATCGTAAGCATAGGCTAAGGTTTGCTGTGATGCTAGTGATTATACCACATACGGCAGGAGGAAGCGGTTAAACGTCCTTTTTCTTCGTAAGCAAAATGGCAGCGCCTGCAAGAATGATTACAATGGCAAAAATCGGCTGGCTAAGCACAAAGCTGCTGTAGAGGGAGCCAAGCGAGAAGTTCATCTCTTTCTCTGGGTGATTGTATGCGGTGTCAAGGTCGGTCGAATTTCCGAGAACGCTCCCGATTGCAACATATAACGGAAATGGTTCCTACGAAACGACATTTTACACCTCTTGTTAAGTTCTATGAAAGCGCTACAATTAAAGTATTAAGAGGTAGGAGGTGATAATATGAGCCAAGAACAGGATGTCTTTCAGGAAAATGCGGAAGAGGTCGTAGAACTGGTATCGGAAGAGGCTCCAGCAGAAGAAGCGGCCGAGCAAGTTGAAGCAGCTGAGGCTGTGGAGGCGGGTCAGGACGAAGAAGCGGAGGAAGCTGCTGCAGCAGTGGAGGAAGCTTCAGAGGAAGAGGCGGCAGAAGAGGAAGAAGTAGCTGCCGATGAGGAAGAAGCGTCTGAAGAGCAATAATGATATCTATCATTTTAAATTATAAAGTAGAGAACTGCTCCCGGGTCACAGTTTACTGTCGACTGGGAGCGGTTTTTTTTATTCTGTAAAGTAAAAATTGAAAGGTGCTATCGTTGAGTAATTATGCTATGATACCTTGTGCTTTATTTTTCATATTTAGGAGAAGGTGACATCATGGCAACGGCAGCAGCCGGGAACGGTCCAGGACAAGCGGAGAAGGAGCAGAAGGGATTAAATCTGTTTTTTCTGACTTGGCCTATCTTTTTGGAAATCTTTTTGTTTATGCTGATGGGAATTACCGATACGCTGATGCTGAGCGCGATTTCAGACAATGCGGTATCGGGGGTTGGGGCATCGAATCAATACCTGCACATTGCAATTTTACTATTAGAAGTAATCGGCAACGGAGCATCGATTGTTGTCGCGCAATATATCGGATCCCGGAAATTTATTGAGGCTGCCAAAATATCAGCGCTGGCGGTTACGCTCAACCTGGCGGTGGGGCTCTTCATCAGTTTTATGTTCGTGCTGTTCGGCGGACAGTTGCTGCAGTCGCTGAATTTGCAGGGCGAAATTCTTGAGCATGCTAAAAGCTATTTGGCAATCGTAGGCGGAATGATCTTCCTGCAAGCAATTATTAACTCGGTAGCAGCGATCATTCGGGTTCATGGCTTTACGAAGGAAGCGATGCTTGTGTCGCTTGGAATGAACGTTATTCATCTTATTTTGAACTATTTGCTGATCTTCGGTAAATTCGGTTTTCCGGAGATGGGTGTGCAGGGTGCAGCGATATCATCGGTTATCAGTCGTTTTCTGGCGCTCATCGTGTTTTTCTGGCTTCTTTACAGGATCATGTCGGTTAGAGTGGAGCTACATTATTATTTCACGCTGTCGAAGGAATACATCTTTAAAATTTTGAGAATCGGTATCCCGTCTGCACTCGAGCAGGTCATGTATCAGGCTTGTCAAATCGTCTTTTTGTTCTATGCAACCTATCTCGGAGCGGCTGCCTTGGCAGCTAAAAATTACGCTAACAATATTTCGATGTTTACGTATTTGTTCGCCTTTGCAATCGGCATGGGTACGGCGATTATTGTCGGCAGGCTGGTCGGGGCGGAAGACCCAACGCAGGCTTACCATCGGGTTTGGAAAAGCGTACGTTATGCAAGCGTCGTTACGCTCGCAGCCGTACTCCTCGTTATCATTTTCCGTGAGCCGCTCATGCGCATGTTCACTGACGATGAGGAGGTTATTCGGTTAGGGGTTAGCGTTCTTCTGCTGAGTATTGTGCTGGAGACAGGACGCACGATTAATATTGTCCTCATTAACTCGCTGCGGGCAGCGGGAGATGCAAAGTACCCGCTGTGGATCGGCATGTTCTCCATGGTTATGATGAGCTTGCCGCTAGGTTACTTCTTTATCTTCCACTTGGAGTTAGGCTTAGCGGGCATATGGCTGGCAATAGCAGCGGATGAGTGGCTGCGCGCCGTCATTATGTTCTTCCGCTGGCGGAGCCGGGCATGGGAGAAGCACTCGCTGGTCAAACGCGACCATAAGGAGCCAGCGGTTGTAGCGCATTAACAATGCGTCCCGCAGCTGCCGGGCACTGCGTTACTTGTACTGGTGCTTGTGCGTCAGTCCGTATCGTTGTGATCCGAATAGAGGAGCAATGTTGCTCTATTCGGATCTAACTATACGTCTTAAATAGTCAAGCATTCTTTCTTCATCCTTCGGATTAACCCCTCAAACCGTCTCCTAACACGTCCTTTTCACGCGATTTAAAGGTAGAAAGCAGCGCTCTATTCCTCCAATGCCAATCAATTCAATGGGCCATCACCTATGTTTTGCAAATTTTCAAATTTCACACGATAGGAAGAGGATATGATCGATCACTAAATAAATTAAAATTTTAATTGACAAATTCAGGTCAGCACTCTAGAATAAAAACATACATAAATTAAGTTAGTACATTGCAAAAAGTAAGTAAACAAACACATCTTTAGGAGGAATTTTAAAATGGCAAAATCCCAATGGACAATTGACCCGACTCACAGCAGCATCGATTTCTCGGTTAAGCACATGATGATCGCGAAAGTAAAAGGTACGTTCCACGCGTTCGAAGCAAACATCGTAGCAGATGCGCATGACCTGACTTCGGCTGACATTCAGTTTACTATTGACCTGAACACCGTGGATACTCGCAATAACGATCGCGATAATCACCTTCGTTCTGCTGACTTCTTCGACATCGAGAAAAACCCTAATCTTACATTCACAGCGACAAAGATTACAAAAACAGATGATGGTGAATACACGATCGTTGGCGATGTGAACCTGCATGGCATTACTCGCTCCGAGACATTCAAAGCTAGCTTTGAAGGCGCCGGCAAAGATCCATGGGGCAACGAAAAAGTTGGATTTAGCGCAGTTGGCAGCATCAAACGCAGCGACTACGGCTTAACCTACAATGCTGCTCTAGAAACAGGCGGCGTTCTTATCGGCGACGAAGTAAAAATCTCTATCGAAATCGAAGCAACACAACAAGGCTAATCCCAAAGATTAGCTTTACTATAGAACGGCTTATCAGGCAGCAGCCTGATAGGCCGTTTTTTATTATTCTCTTGGGAGCGTGGATGCGGGGACGGCGCAAACTGATTTTCTGGAGGTAGAGCGCTCGCGAGGCATATCCGTAAGGGCCGCGGCGACGATTAAGCGCCAGATATGGCCTCGCCGCTGGGAACGCGGAAGCGGCTTAACCTACAGCTCGGTCGTGCGTTCGGAGAGGCTGCTGGACAGTTATCAGAATGAAGTGGCCAGACGTGTGCCTGAAGCGCTGCAGCGGGGCTTTTTTGGCTGGGAGGTCACGGATTTGAAGGTTACGCTCGTCGAAGGGGAGCATCATGTGTGGCATACGCATCCGCTCGATCAATCGAAATATATTTTATCCATGCGCAAAGCGCTTGCCGGATCATAAGGGCGGCCGCTGAAGCGCCTGTTCATGATTTCAAGGCATCCGCAATCGGGCTAATGTCGATGTTTACGTTTTGCTGCGGCATTTGCGCGGGATGTCCCTGATTGCTCGGCTGCCTTGGCTTCTCCGGCGGGTATCCGCTTATTCCCATAGACGCTGCCAATGCCATACCTATTCCATAGGCAGTTAGCGCTGTCATATTCTTTCTGCGTTTCAGGGCTGGTAAAATAATAGGGTTAATCATGTGGATCCTCCTTCATGAATAGTGGACACGCTGCTCGAACATACCGTGCCACCCCCATCTTTTAAACTCATTAAAGCATTTTCAATCATATTGCCTTATACCGAGTACATCAGTTTGCCAAGGTGGAGCAGGTCATTCTTTGTAAAGCTGATCCGGAGCTTTCGGAGGTGCTGCTACAGGAGATTACAGCGAACGCTGAGGAGCTGCTTCAATGTATGGAACTGCCTTACCGGGTCATGGCGGTTTGCACCGGCGATATGTCGCAGAAAACGTATAAGCAGTACGATATTGAAACGTGGATGCCGAGCCGCGGGGCATACGGAGAGACGCAATCGTCGTCGAGTCTGCATGACTTCCAGGCGCGCCGCTCGAATATTCGGTATAGAGACGAGAACGGCATGCTGCGTTTTTGTTATACGCTTAACAATACGGCTGTGGCAAGCCCGCGCATTCTCATTCCGCTCCTGGAGAACCATCAGGAGGAGGACGGCTCGATTCGAATGCCAGAGGCGCTTCAGCGCTATATGGGCGGTCTGAAGCGGATAGTCGCTAAATGAAAAAAATGGTGATGCAGGAGCTGCCCGGCATCACCATTTTTTATATAGCAGCACTACGGGACATGCTTTTATGCTGCGTCATCGTTCAGTTGGCTTAGCTGTAATGCATGTTGCAGTTGACTTGGTTCTTATGCATTTTGCAATTTTAGCACCCATCGGGCCCGCAGACCATTCCTTCGCCATCAAACCCGGCTGCAGTCTGTTTGGCTTGCTCGTCTTTAATCGCTTGCTCAATCGCTTCTTGCGATTGAACGCCTCGAAGTACGGTTTCGCCGATAATGATCGTCGGAACGGCCGAAATTTGCGCCTCATTATACGAATGAGCCAATGCTTCCTGATGTGCTTCCCGGTATTTTCGGCTAACTAATGCCTCGCGAAACTCCGCCTCATTCAAGCCGATCTCACCGGCAAGCGTAACCAAAACGTCGATTTCGCCGATATTTTGCTCCTCCTGGAAGAAAGCTTGGAACATTCGGTGGTTATATGCATTGCCCTTGCTGTGCTGCTTCGCAAATTGAAAGCCTTCGAACGCCAGGTGGGTGTGCGGCTGGGGCGATACGCGCGGCAGGACCATGTGAACGCCATATTGGGCAGCCATCGGATACACAGATTGATTCCACACACGGGGCAAATATTCATCCTCCGGTCGAAGCGTCTCGTTTGGAAACGGCCGAAGCTCATAAGGCATCCATTCGACCTCAACATCCTTTCCCTTGATGGCCTCCTCCAGCGGAACCTCCGCTATATAACAGAATGGGCACACATAATCGGAATAAACTTTGATGCTTATCGTCATATTGTTCACTCCTCAAAAGTTTTAAGCAAATGCAGCTTGGCAAGCATCGTCCTAATGCACGTCTACTAAAACTATCTTTGCTTAAGGATCAGATCTTTTTCGATAGGCACTTCAAACTGGGCTCCAATCTTAGGGAGCGGCTTGCCGTCTCTGATAGTGCCGACGCCTTCCTGGCATACCCCGTATTTCTCCCACGGACATGTTGCACATAGATGGCTGATGTCCGATGGGATGATTTTATCAGCGATACGGCCGCATATATCCTGCCAGCTTCCGCGCTCGTGAGGGGCAAGACTGAGCTTCGTCAAAATCTTCTCATCCAGCTCGTAGACGGTGCCTTCACAGTGGTTGGCCTTATCTGGCGGATACGCCCGGCATACATCGTCTGGACCGGTTATAATTTCAATCTCGGTTTCCGGCATCGTCCGCAGCGTCTCATATATATCGGTCATATTGACGCAAAACTCCTCTGAGTAGCCCATCCCCCGATAACCTAACAAACATAGCAAATGATGCCCGCGCAAACGAATGGCCATCGATTTGGATACCTCCCGTGCTTAAAATGCTATATATGTTAACCATAATATCATAACAAAAGGTTTACATATATAATAAATTCACAGCAAGCAGGTATGGTGTTTATTATTCGTGCTGCACGCGATAATAGAGCTGAATCTTAGCTCTATTACTGTAGTTTCGCCTACAATATGGTTCGCACAAGTGTCTATTGAAGATACCGCTCCTGGATAAACCTCATATGGTGCAGCTCATGTCCTGCAATAATATAAGCAAGAGCGCGGACGGAAATATTGCTGTTGTTGGCCGCGCCTAATCTTGTCCACGCCTCATCCGACAAGCCTCGCAATAAAGTAAGGGTTGCGCGACGAACAGACCTATAGTCCTCAATAGTCTGTTCCATTGACCAGTCGTGGAAAGAAGAGCCCTGTATGAAATGATCCTGCTCGTAGCCAGGAAGCTGGGTTTTGTCGCCGCGCGCCGCGCGGAGCAGCCGATAGCTCATGACACGCTCATTATCCGAAATATGGCCAATGACTTCCTTCAGCGACCATTTGCCTGCTGCATAGCGATAATTCCCCTGCTCTTCTGTCACAGATACAAGCAGAGAGCGGGTGCTCTCCAGTTGGGCTTCAAGGGCGTCGATAATATCCATCTCACCCATCAAGCCGATGTATTGCTCATAATATGCGTTGTATTCCTCTTTAGACGGACGTTGACTCATGCGCGCAGCCTCCTTTTCGTTTCGAAAAGTATAGCATATGGCCGGTCGTCGTGACGCTGAAAAATATTACGAGTAAATTGTTGCTTCACGTTGAGCAGGCTGGGAACTTTTTTTGAAATTTGTTCGAAGGTGGAGAATGCACCTAAAGCTCGGCAATCGACGTAGCAGCATCACCGAATGGGTTGCTTAAGCACGCATATGTTCCTACAGCGAGAGAGTAAGAAATGTTTGAGGGCTGTAAGCACGTATATGTGCTTGCAGCCCTCAGCGTTGTGATAGCATGCCCGAGTATTTAGAGACAGCCTATTGATTTCGTTACAGCACCTGCTCCAGGAAGCGCGCGGCTCGCTCGCTTTGAGGCTTGGTGAAAAATTGCTCCGGCTTCGTCTTCTCAACAAGCTTGCCGTCGTCGAGGAAATAAATGGTGTCCGCTGCCTCGCGGGCGAACTTCATCTCGTGCGTGACGATAAGCATCGTCATGCCGCTGTCGGCGAGTGCGCGAATGACGTTCAACACTTCCTTCACCATCTCGGGATCGAGCGCTGAGGTTGGCTCGTCGAAGAGCATAATGTCTGGCTCCATGGCGAGGCTGCGGGCAATGGCAACCCGCTGCTTCTGTCCGCCGGATAAACGGGACGGATAGCTGTCGGCTTTGTCCGTAAGACCCACACGCGCGAGCAGCTCCATCGCTTTCTTGCGTGCTTCCTCCGTCGATAGGCCTTTCACCTGCGTTGGCGCGAACGTAATATTATCGATGACGGTCATGTGCGGGAACAGGTGAAAATGCTGAAACACCATGCCGATGCGCTGCCGCGCACGGACGATATCGGTCTTCGGATCCGTCATGGCAATGCCGTCGATCGTAATGGTGCCGGTGGTTGGCGTCTCGAGCATGTTCAAGCAGCGCAGAAAGGTCGATTTGCCTGAGCCTGACGGTCCAATGAGGGCGACGACCTCTCCTCGCTCTACCGAAGTGGAAATGCCTTTAAGCACTTGGTTCTTGCCGAAGGTTTTGGTTAAGTCTGTAACTTTAATCACTGCGACGCAGCCTCCTTTCCAGTCGATTCGCGAACGAGGTTAGAATGAGCACGAGGACGTAATAGATCGCCCCGGCAAACAGCAAAGCCTCGAGTGCGCGGAACTCCGTAGCTTGCACAACGTTCGCTCTCCGCAATAAGTCGGTAACGCCAATGACGGAGACAAGCGACGACTCCTTTAGCAAAGAGACGCATTCGTTGACAAGCGCAGGCAAAATATTACGGAGCGCCTGTGGGAAAATGATACGAAGCATCATTTTACGATAGGGAATGCCAAGCGCGATCGAAGCTTCACGCTGACCTTTGTCCACTGCCATAATACCGCCGCGGATTGTCTCTGACAAGTAAGCGGCCGAGTTGAGGCCGAAGGCAAGCCCGGCTGCCATCAGCGCAGGGATGTCATAGTTGAAGAGCTGAGGAGTCGCGTAATAGATCAACACGAGCTGCAGCAGCAGAGGCGTGCCGCGGAATACCGATGTATAAGCGGTAGCGAACCATTGGAGCGGCTTAATACCAGATATTTTGAACAAGGACAGGATGGTTCCCCATACAAAGCCTAATATGGCAGACACGAGTGTAAAGAGCAGCGTGACATAGATACCTTTAAGCAGATAGGGAATATAAGGCTTCAATATACTAAAATCGATATTCAAGCGCCCCGTTTGCTCCTTCTCTTCCGGAAACCACTTTTGGACAATGTCGTCCAGTTTGCCGTTCTCTTTCATCTCCGCAAGAACAGTGTTAAAGTCGTTCACGAGCGCCGATTGCTTTGGAAAAGAGATGGCGTAGCCGTTCTCCTCTTCGCCAGCTGGCACGAAATGCATGACCAAATCGGGATTCGAGCCTATCATATCAATAGCGACGGCGTCTTCCACGATTGCGGCGTCAATTCGATTAGACTTGAGCTCTAAGATGAGATCAGGAATCTTGTTCAGCTGCTTAATCTCTATACCTTCGAGGGTCCCGGCAAACAGATCCTGCGTGGAGCCGAGCTGCGTGCCTACCAGCTTGCCTGATAACGATTCGACCGTTTCAAGCGGCGCCGATTTCTGAGATACGATCGTATTGCGGGCAACGTAGTAGACATCGGAAAAATCGACATTCTGCCGGCGCTCATCGGTAGCGGACATGGCTGACATGACAAAGTCGACACGTCCAGTTTGGAGCGCGGCAATGAGTCCGTTGAAATCCATGCTAGCGATTTCCAGCTCATAACCGAGCTGAGAGGTGATATACTTAGCAATATCAATATCCATGCCGTATATTTCACCATTATTGGTCGCATCTACGTTCTCAAAGGGCGGGTAATCGGGCGAAGTCCCCATTATGAGCTTCTTCTTCTGCTCGGCGGGAGCGGCAGCGGCGCTTTGGGCGCTTACCGTTTGCGGGCCGGCCGTTCCAATCGGGAGCGATTGCCCGACCGCAAGAAACAGAAGCACGAAGGCGATGAGCGAAAAATAAATGATTTTCAGCTTTTTTCTGTTCATGATGACCTCTTTCTTCTAAGTTATTATTGTGCCTAAGCAACTTAGAAATTATATGTTTTTCACTATTCATTTGTAAATAACCAAAAGAAACGGTTTTGTCACAAAGCGGTGACGGGAATAGTCGCAATTGGATGAGATTAACTGTTATAATATCCAATACGATTGAAATCTATTTGATGCTTGAGAGGAGGTGAATACATTGTTCGAGCTGGAGCTTCATGACCTTATCCCTTATTTATTCTCGATAAGTCTGCTGTATACCCTTGCTTATGCATATGCCTCACATAGAAATACTGAGGAATATGCTTATTGGGAACGCAGTCAGACGGATCATATGATGATTATCGTGCTGCCCCGGCTGCTTATCCGCACGATACCGATTCATCAGTGGCTGGTGAGGAAGGGAAGGCGCAAGGAATCTCCCGATGACGATATAACAGATTGCATGGCCTCGTTTGTTGACGTACTTCCAAACAAACGAGGAGGATTTAAATGCAGAAGAACAATGTATTCCTTTCATCTAAAAATAAACGTTTGATCATGGTCGGCCTGCTGCTGACAGTACTGCTGCTTATTAGCGGCTGCAGCACGGCAACGGGTACGATTGACAGCGGAACACCAGGTTTTTTTAACCATTTCGTCATTTATCCGCTCTCTGCCGCTTTGCAATTCCTTGCTGATTCGTTTCATGGCAGCTATGGACTCGCAATAATTGGCATAACGCTGATTATCCGGCTGCTGCTTATGCCGCTCATGCTGAAGCAATATCGTTCGCAGCAGCAAATGAAGCATAAGATGTCGGCGCTCCAACCGGAGCTTAAGCAGCTGCAGGCGAAATACAAAGGGAAATCGGACGCCGATTCCAAGCAGAAGCTTCAGCAGGAAACGATGCTTCTCTATCAGAAGCATCAGGTTAATCCGCTTGCCATGGGCTGCTTGCCGCTGTTAATACAAATGCCGATCCTGATGGGGTTATATTCAGCCATCAAGCTGACGCCGGAGCTTGCGGACCATTCCTTCTTATGGTTTAAGCTTGGCTCCCCGGATATCGTGCTGCCGATTGTCGCTGGGATCGTTTATTTTATCCAGTTCAAGTTTTCGCAGACGACGCAGCCCGGCGCGGACCCCGCGCAGCAGAAGCAGCTTGCATTCATGGGCTATTTGTCCCCTATTCTAATGGGCGTATTCGCATTGTCGGCACCTGCGGCGATCTCGCTGTATTGGGTAACGGGCGGTCTGTTCATGATTGCACAATCGTATCTAGCCAAAAAAGTATACGTCCCGAGAGCGGATGTAGCGCCTAAGGGCAACGTATCCTAACGAAGAGTCTTCTTAATCAATACAAGCCGCATGTCCATATTATTATGGAAGAGGCAAAGGAGCGCCAGATGGCGCAGGCGAAGGCTTACATCGAAGAGGTTCGCGGTCGTGTGTAAAAGTTTTGATTATAGCAGTCCCTGAGGAGTAAGCCTTGGGGGCTGCTATTTTTTTTGTATGCCTTTTATATCATACGAATAAAGACACTTTGTGCATTCCATATGTTGTACGATCTGCTACAGCACATTCAAATGGGGAATGACGAGTCCACCGTAGGCGAAAGCGGCAACGATAACGATCGCCGGATGAATTTTGCGGAACTGCATTGCCCAGAAGGCGACAGCTGCGATGATGAGTGACTGGATGATGCCGATTGACTGGATGGAGCTTTCGGCCATTTGCCAGGTGAGGAGCAGCATCATGATGGCGATGACGGGCTGGACAAGCATCGTCATCCCCTTGACAACCGGTGATTGGCGGTGGCGCTGCAGCACTTTGAGCAGCAGGATGAGTGCGGCTGCGGACGGCACGATCGTAGCCGCCAGTGCAAGCACTGAGCCAAACCAGCCGCCGACATCGTAGCCGACAAATGCGGCGATCTTGGTTGCAATCGGCCCAGGGAGCGCATTGCCCAAAGCCAAAATATTCGAAAAATCGCTAGGCGTGGTCCATTGATGGTTCGTCACAATTTCACGGTACATCAACGGGATGGAGGCCGGACCTCCGCCGTAGCCAAGCACGTTGGCAATAAAAAAACCAAGGATTAAGTTCAGCCAATTAATCCATTCCACGTGTTACGCCCTCCTTCTGTTCCGTTTTGTGCAGCTGCTTCCGCAACCTTCTCTGCTGAAGGGCAGCAACTGTCTTCAAATGAAAGGCTCCATAGCCGAGGAATAAAATAATAACGATAGCAGGGTGAAGGTGAATGCCCTGCAGCATTCCAAACGCCAAAGCGAAAAATCCGAAACCGACATACTTACCGAGTCCCTTCACAGCCCGTTCACCAAATTCATAAGCCATCATACCGAGCATGACTGCTATGACTGGCGTAACGGCACCGATCATGCCTTGAATAAAAGCGGCGCTGCTTAAATATTGGACGAAGCTCAGCAGCAAAATCATTGCGAGACCGGATGGGACGATATGCGAAAGCACGGCGATGATTGCACCGAGCGCGCCTTTTTCTCGATAACCGACATAAGCGGCCATTTTGGTGGCGATCGGTCCCGGCAGCGCATTCGCTAAAGCAAGAATCTCGCCGAATTCCTCATCCTCCATCCATTTATAGTTCGTAACCGCTTCGTAGCGAATGAGCGGGATAACGGAGGGGCCGCCTCCGTAGCCAATGATGCCTGTCTTCATCATCGCCCATGTCAGCTGCATATAGGCATTGCCTGCTTTTGTAGTCTCCATCGTCTAAAGCCTCATTCCCATTCGACTCTTATAGCGATTAATGAGCACTTGGCAATCGACGCTCATAATGCCCGGCAGCGTGTACAGCTTCTCTTTCAGGAACAGCTCCATCTCTTGGTTGTTGCGGAAAAGCCCATGCATATGCAGCTTGCTCGGTCCAGTCATGTGATAGAGGCTTGTGACATAAGGTTCTGTAGACAGCTGATCGGCAACGGCATGAAGATGCTTGGGCTCCACCTCTACATTGAAGAATGCCGATACACGGATGCCGATTTTCTCCGGGTTAATGACAGCGGTGAACCGTTCAATAACGCCGGCATCCATTAGTGTATTGATTCTGGCTTGAACAGCGACACGCGATAGTCCGATCTCTTTTGCTAAATCTGTGTAAGATATTCTTCCATTTAAATTAAGGGCTGAGATGATTTTACGATCGATATCATCGATTTCTATCGAAACAGCTTCCTCTTGCGTCCTAAATTGCATGAGCATTTCAACTCCAATTCATGAATGAATAATTCAAGGTGTCAAAGTAAACCTGTATTTTATTACTATATGTTTAAATATAAACGGTGATTCGTTCATTTTCAATATAAAAAAATGAATTTGGTTACGTTTTAGTTGCCTAACTGCGAATATGGTGTTATTTTTAGATCATATCATTATGTTAGGTTATCTATCATTATAGTTGAAATAGGAGTGATAGCGGTGAATCAGTCCGTAATCGGTACGAAAGCTATGGTAGTTAGTCCGCATTATCTGGCTACAACGGCGGGGGCGCGCATATTGGAGCAGGGCGGCAATGCTTATGATGCAGCGGTTGCGGTCAGTGCTTGCTTGGCTGTTGTTTATCCGCATATGACAAGTCTCGGCGGGGACTCCTTCTGGCTTAGCTTTCATCATGCAGAGGGAAGGGTTCGCGGCTACAATGCGAGCGGTCGCTCCGGCTACAAAGCGAATATAAGCGCCTATGCCGGCATGACGGCGATCCCGAATCGGGGAATTGGCAGCATTGTGACGGTGCCAGGCATGGTGGACGGCTGGGCTGCGGTTCACGGTGAATACGGCCGTCTGCCGTGGGCGCAGGTGCTCGCGCCAGCCATTGAATATGCAGAAAAAGGTTTTCCGATGTCGAAGGATCAATACGCGAATACGGTCCATAATGAAGCTGTGCTTGCTCAGACGCTCACGACAGCCAATATTTATTTGCCTGGCGGCCATGCGGCAAAGCCCGGTATGCGATTTAAGCAGCAAGCGCTGGCGCGAACGCTGCGGCGGCTGGCTGAGCATGGGCGCGATGAATTTTACATGGGTGAGACAGCGAAGGAAATAACGAACTTTCTGACGCAAAATGACGGCTTGCTTACAGCCGATGATTTCGCGGATCATCACGGTGATTGGGTGGTTCCGATTGAAGGCTCCTATCGAGGCTACACGCTTCACCAAATGCCGCCGAACTCGCAGGGCTTCTCGGGCATCATGGCGCTGCACATCCTGGAGCAATTCGATTTGAGCCAAATCGAGCATGGCTCGCATGCGTATTATCAGCTGTGCGTAGAGGCGCTTAAGCTGAGCTTCCGGGACCGGAATCAATATTTGTCCGACCCGTCGTTTACGAACGTGCCGCTGGAGCAGCTGCTGGATAAGGGTTACGCAGCCAAGCTGGCGGCCACCATAGAGCTAAACCGCGCTTCCGCTGAGAAGTCCGAGGTGCTCGGCAGCGACACGGCTTATGCGGCCGTCGTCGACGAGGAAGGCAACGCCGTGTCCTTTATTCAAAGCTTGTATTTTGAATTCGGCTCAGGCGTTGTTGCAGGGAACACAGGCGTATTGCTGCAAAATCGAGGCTCATTCTTCTCGCTGGATCCGAATCATGTGAACAGCTTGAAGCCGGCCAAGCGGACGTTCCAT
Organism: Paenibacillus praedii; assembly: GCF_049725345.1. Lineage (NCBI taxonomy): Bacteria > Bacillati > Bacillota > Bacilli > Caryophanales > Paenibacillaceae > Paenibacillus > Paenibacillus praedii. Next base: position 25,415 of record NZ_JBMWAM010000004.1, read on the forward strand.
ACGCTGATGCCGGCGATGGCCTGCCGCGATGGCAAGCCTGCTGTGCTTTACGGCACGCAGGGCGGCGAAGGACAGCCGCAGACGCAGACGGCTATTTTTACCCGCATGATTGATTATGGCATGAACCCGCAGCAGGCGATTAATGAGCCGAGGTGGGTGTGGGGACGAACATGGGGCGAACCGACGCAGGAGCTCAAGATAGAAGGTCGCGTTTCGGCGGAAGTGCTGGCATCGTTGGCGCAAGCGGGACATTCGGTGCGTAAGGTGAAGGACTTCGATGGTATTATGGGCCACGCGCATGCGATTATGCGTGACGAGCAGGGCTTTCTGCAGGGTGGCTCTGATCCGCGCTGCGATGGAGCGGCAATTGGATGGTAGAGAGGATAGGAGAGGAGAGGAGAGGAGAGGGAGAGGGGAGAGGCCATGAGAAAAAAATGGAATGCTTATGTAAACGACCAGCTTGTTGTCGAACCAAGCTGCGGCGGCAGCTTGACGGGTAAATCGTTTGCGGTAAAAGATGTTTTTGCCATTGCGGGTTATACGTCTGGGGCAGGCAATCCGGACTGGCTGCGGACGCATGACCCGGCCTCTCAGCATGCTGCCGTTATTGAGCGGCTGCTAGGCAGCGGAGCGCGATTGGAAGGTACGACGATGACGGATGAACTGATGTACAGCATTAACGGCGAGAATGCCCATTACGGCACGCCGGTTAATCCGAATGCGCCGGGCCGCATTCCCGGAGGATCATCGAGCGGCTCGGCAGTTGCAGCAGCGGCGGGGCTCGTGGACTTTGCGATAGGTACGGATACGGGCGGCTCCGTTCGCGTGCCGGCAGCTTATTGCGGGTTGTACGGCATACGCCCGACACATGGAGCGGTTCATACAGGAGGGCTCATCCCGCTTGCGCCGAGCTTTGATACGGTAGGCTGGATGACGCGGGATGCGCGGACGCTGCTTGAGGTTGGCCGTGTTCTGTTGCGTGATCGTGATACAGATAGGGCTGGCTTCTCTCGTCTGCTGTTCCCGCAGGATCTGTGGGCGCTTACTGATCCACTGACGAATGCAGCGCTAAAGCGCGTCTTGCCGGCTTTGCAATTCATAGCTGCGAAGCAAGAAGAGATTATGCTTGCGCCGGAAGGACTGCAGGAATGGATGAATGCTTTTCGAACGCTGCAGGGGCTTGAAATTTGGCAGGAGCATGGGGAGTGGATTACCCGGGTACAGCCATCTTTTGGTCCAGGCATCGCAGAGCGCTTTGCTTGGGCGGGTACGCTGAAGCAGGAGGAAAGCGGCAGGGTGTTCGCTAAGCGGGAAGAGGTTCGAGCCAAAATGGATGCATTGCTCGAAAAGAATACCTTGCTTGTCATCCCGACTGTACCGGCAATTGCGCCGCCGCTCCATCAAACGGGAGAAGAGGTCGAGCGTCGCCGCGTTCAAGCGCTTCAGCTGAGCTGCCCGGCGGGACTGGCCGGACTGCCGCAAGTAACCGTTCCCGTTAAGGGAGAAGAGGGCTGTCCATTGGGATTATCTTTTATTGCAGGACGTCATCAGGATATGAGGCTGCTGGAGTGGGTGGCTAATATCGTGGATGGGATGATCAAGCAAATGGAGGAGAAGGGTGCATAAACTGTTGAAGCTATGCCGTCATTCGTGACGGCGATGTCGTAGAGTGCCGTATGGAGGGGTTCGAGCCGTTGCTTAATTTTGTCCGGAACTAGTATAGGAGGTCGGCTGCTGCAATCACAAATGCTGAGCTTGCTTGAAGCAAGGAAACCTGCTATAAATAAGTAAGTAAATAAAGCATGGTTGGAGGAGAGACGATGATCAACGTATTTCCCGCTGCTGAGCGGTATTCGGCAGATCTCGGCTGGCTGCGAAGCCATCCAAGCTTCTCATTCGGCGAATATTTCGATCCGAATCGAACGGGCTTTAGCGTCATGCGCGTATGCAACGATGATTATTTGGCTCCGGGCAAAGGCTTCGGCGCTCACCCGCATAGCGATATGGAGATTGTATCGATCGTGTTGAGCGGACAAATCAGGCATGAAGATAATATGGGCAACTCGGTTGTATCCTCATTTGGCGAGGTGCAGCGGATGTCGGCGGGCAGCGGTGTCATCCATACGGAGTTTAATGCATCAGAGGATGAGGAGCTGCGATTGCTGCAGCTATGGTTCATGCCGAAGGAGCGCGGCGCGGCCCCATCCTACGAAGCGAAAAGCTTCGATATCGATAAGCTGCATAACGCATTGCTGCCTGTGGTGTCCGATAACGCCTCGGAGAAAACCGCGTGGATTGGTCAGAATATGACGATCTACCTTAGCAAGCTGGAGCAGGGGAAGCAGCTGGCGTATGCGCCCCAAGCGGGCCGCAAGCTATTTCTATTCCTGATTGAAGGAATGCTTCAAGTGCATGGAGAGGCATTGGCTGCTGGAGATACCGCACAAATCGAGCAAGTAAGCGAGCTTGAGCTCGCAGCTGCAGAGCCGGCTTTTTTCATGCTTGTTGATTTGCCATAGGCTGCGAAGTAAGTCGCTTACGAAGCAAGTTTGCATCCGCAAACTTTTCAGGAGGGGTCCAGTTGAAGCAAACATTTATTGTGAAGCACGCGGTGGGCGGGCGAATATTCATTGATACGAATAAGCAGGATGTTTCCTATTCGGTTATTCCTGAGGGAGAGGGCTGGCGCTTCACGGTAAGCGTGCCTTGGAGCGAGGGGATCGAGGAGCTGCTGGCGCGCAAGGAAGAGCTGAATGTGTTCGTATTCCAAGAGTTTGACGACCAGCCTACGCTTAAAACGTGGTATTATGTCAAAAATGGTCCTGTCGAGTACGATGCAGGGCAGTCCCAGCTCACGATTGTCGCGGATTCGCGCATTGAATATTATCCGCATCTCTATTCCACCTAAAGTCATGCTCACCATACAATAGCAGCCCCCTTAGCAGTCCACGCTGCAAGGGGGTTGTCGTTTTCTTCGTTTTACTTATTTGTGCTGTGCTGTTTATTAGCTAGCTGCTTTGCTGGTGATCCTTTGCCATTGCTCCGTTTGTTTTGTTCCGCTTTACGCTGCGTATCATGCACCTTATCCACGAACTCACTCGTGTTATCCATGCTAAAGACCTCCTTCTGCTATACTTGCTCTACTGTGTTCAACGTTTAGGGTGTCCGAATTTTTAAAATTTAGCACTAATTTGACAAAAGTATGAAAATAGTGGTTGCCTTGGAAGAGATGTCTCCCTTATGATGGTCTGAGTGCCGTAAGAATTACACATTTATAGTGCATCGGGCTCAATTATTGAGATCTCGAAGGGAGCCGGTATTATTTGATGTACAGCATTGTATTATTTATTCATGTGCTCGCTGCGGTTATGGGGCTGGGTGCTGCGTTTGGTTTTCCGATATTGGTCAGAACCGCGAAGACTGCCGCTCAGGCAAAGTATACCCTGCAGCTGCTCAAAAATTTAGAAGTCCTGCCTAAGGCGGGAAGCATCACGCTGCTGCTGACGGGTATGGTTATGGGGATTATGCAGCCTTCGCTTTTCTCGCAAGGCTGGTTTATTTCATCCATTGTCATTTACCTGGTGACACAAATTTTTGTAGTCGGCATGCTGCCGAAAAACATGAAGGCGCAGGCCGCTATTCTCGAAAATCATACGGGAGAAGAGCTTCCGCCCCAGTATGTAGAGATTTCGAAGCGATCCGCGAAAATTGAAGGTATCACGCACGTATTCGCTTTTTTAATTATTTTCTTAATGATGTTCCAGCCTTTTTAAAATGGCCTAATCGACCTAAGCCCGCCATTTGGCGGGCTTATTTGATAGAGTAGAACATACAAGCTTGAAGGTAAAACGATAAGGGGGCTCCTAATGATTAGACTTATCGCACGGGCGGGCAGCTGTTTGCTGTTTACAGTGAGGAGCTCGATTAGTCCGGCCTCATGCTTTCGTAAATTTGCCTTTTCAGGCTGAAATGTGGTAAGCTTAAAAGGAATTGCAGATTTGAAGCAAACGTCACATAACACAGCTTTTTCATAAACGATAACTGCCCCTTACCCATAAGTTGGAGGCAGTTTTTCCTTTTTAAGCAAAGGAGGCTGACCATGTACAATCGCAAAAAACCGCTAGAAGAAATTCCAGAAGAAAACACGAAGGTATGGACCTGCGAAACAGAGGGCTGCAACAGCTGGATGAGGGACAATTTTGCTTTTGACCATGTGCCGAACTGCTTGATGTGCAACACTCCAATGGTCAGCGGCGAGAAAATGCTGCCGATGCTCGTCAACACGAACGGCGACCTGAAGGCGCTGAAGAAGGGCACACCGGTTACGTAAGTTTCAAATTTGATACAGAAAAAAGCCGAAATACGCGCAATGGGCCATGCTGTCCTTTACGCCGATTTCGGCTTTTTTTTCAAGTCTGAATCGTATTTGTTTAACTCCTCATGCATCCCCCTTATCATCCGTGATTGCAGCGTGACGGAGGGCAACGGCTGGCTGCTGGCACGAGCGGTTACACAGAGCAGCAAAGGAATTGATAACCGCTATCGCAGACCGAAGCTTGCTTATAATATCGTAAAGAAATATTTTTGACAGGATGCAATGCAGTAACAGTTAGGCAATAAGTCCCGAGCTATGAAATGGCTTCGGGGCTTTTTGTGTGCCAACTTCTATTTTATCCCGCTGCTGTGACCCTTCTAAGAGACGATGATGTTACGTAAACAGCGGGAAAAGCATCGAGTTATGTCGTTATGCAGGAGACTGGAATAAATCGCAGGACCTATAAATAAAAATTATTGTATTGTCAGTCGCGGGTAAAGGAATTGTCGGACTTATTTTCGGATGAAAGGGAAGGTATTCGGAGAAGCCGGGAATGGCAAAGGCGGGCATCATTACGTCTATTGTAGGCATAGGGCTAACGGCAATTACGATACTGTTCTACCTTTTGTTTGTGGTTTTAAGCTAGGGCGAGGCAGGAGGAGCAAATCGTGAGGGAATGGATGAGCTATGGGCTGTCGGTTATTTTTTTGCTGCTCGTTATGGCATTTATCGGTTTAGAGGTTGTGCCGGACGAGCAGTGGGAGAAGGTATGGACAAAGGAGCAGGGGGAGCTTATTGAAACGGTGATTATGCGGAGCGCCATCGGTTTAGGGACTTTGCTTGCAGTCTTGATCGTCATCGGTCAGCTTGTGAATCACAGGCCTTCTACACCGGATAGATCGGTAACTGTTCAGCTTAGGGTCGTCCCTGAGATTGAGCGTGCGGCAGCTTCGGCACCGGAAGAACCGTCTGCTGCGATTGCCACTTGTCCGGTTGCTGCCGATGCAGCCTATGCACCAACGGTACAGAGCAAGGATACAGGGGGCAAGAACGAGGATAGCGAGGGCCGAACAAGGATTGCCGTTACGCCCGGCAACGCCCAGCATATCGGAACCCGTGAGGAACAGCAGGATGCCTTCTGCTTCTCGGCGCACGATGATCCAGAGGCTATTCAGCGCTACGGCGTACTTGCCATACTCGCCGACGGGATGGGTGGTCTGGCTATGGGAGGGGAGGCCGGCAGGCTTGCCGTTCAGACGATGCTTCGGGAATATACATGCAAATTGGCTGATGAACCGGTCACAAAGGCGCTCGAGCGCGCTCTGCATCAGGCTAACAAAGAGGTGTATGAGTTGGCGAAGAGGCATGAGCTGGAGGGGAGTGTTGGAACAACGCTCATTGCTGCGGTTATCAAAGAGGGCATGCTGCATTGGATATCGGCAGGAGATAGCCGTATTTATTTGTATAGAGAGGGTCAACTTATCCCGTTGACGCGAGACCATATTTATGCGAACCGTCTATATGAGCGCGTTAAGGCCGGCGAGCTGACAAGGGAGGAGGCGGAGTCGCATCCGGAGCGTCATTTGTTGACCAGCTATTTAGGCATTCCAACACTCGAGGAAATAGATGCTAATCATACGGGGCTTCGCTTGCAGACCGGTGATTGGGTGCTGCTTTGCAGCGACGGATTGTATGATGAATTGTCGCAATCCTTGCTGGAGGAGGCTGCCCGTTTAACGCCGCAGCATGCGGCGGAGGTTATTTTGAAGCATGTGATCGAGCTGCAGAAGCCTTATCAGGATAATGCGACGATTGCGATATTGGCCTGCTCATAGCGATGAAGGAGGTTTTATTGTGGTCAAACGGCGCCGAATACTCACCCTTAGTTTGCTTGCATTAGCTTGGCTTTTAGCGCTAGGGCCTGTTGCGGTGTATGGGAGCAATGAGGAAATCGATGCGAAACGCACGAGCGTTGTGCGCTTATACATCCAACTGCAGGACGGCGGCATCGATCCGGTTGTAGGCTGGCTCGTTTGCGTAGAAGGACCGCATAAGGGCAATGATTTCCGTCTTCACAGCGAGCGAAATTTATTGGCTTCGCCGAATTTATGGACATTGTCTTAAATCCAAACGTATTTTGCGTATATTCTGGTGGTGGCCGCGGTATCGTTTATTTGAATGACGAGGAAGGAGGAACTGGTATCCGGTGAGGAGTTGAAGCCCTACGATATGATCGAGGTTGAGCAGTCGAAGCTTGCATTTATTCCGTTTTGCGGGGAAAGATTTCATTAGAATGGTTGAATTCGTAACAAAAAGCGATAGAGAAGCAAGGAGGGATCTGCGGCGTCCTTCTTTTATTTTAGGCATTGTAAACAAGAGCTTATTTACTTTTTGCAGTAACGAACCTAGGGAGTGTTGGTTCCAGTTCGAGTGATTGATGGAATTCAAGAGCAGAAGCATAAAGATGGGCTTGTTTGCCCGCATTGCAAAACCCATTCTGTCGTGCGATTTGGGAAGTACGCTGTAAAAACACGTACTGGATTGGTTAAACGTCAACGATACCGTTGTAAGTCCTGTCGCCAAACGTTCAATGACCTTACAAACACCCTTCTTCAACGAACGAGAAGACCTCATATCTGGGTTCGTTTTATTGAATGCATGCCGCTCTTAAGCAGATTCCAACCGAAGCATTTCAAGGTATTGTCTAAATGGACGAGACCTACTTTTTGTACTCGGAAAAGGGAAAGCGAAATATTACCGAACGAAAGCCACGTGAACGTGAAGGAAAAGCCAAATATCGTGGCATTAGTTATGACCAAGTATGTGAACTTGTTGCCCGTGCCCGTCAGAAAACGACATGCTCTGGCGTACTTGGGCGTGGATGTATTCGGACTGCAAAATTGGATGAAACGATTGGTGGTCATCTATCTGACTCAAACGTGCTATGCACTGATTCACGGAGGATTCAGTTCTTATGCAAATTCAAAAGGCTTGGCTCATGGATGGACCGCTTTAATGGTGTTGCAACCAAATATTTGCACATTATTTGGCTTGGTTTCGTTTTATAGATAGCAAGGAATACGAGAATACTTCATCGAATAAGAAAAATATGTTGGTCGAATCGTGTTTGTTTCCTATGACCGACACGAATACCAAACTTCGGCTTTCTGCTTATTCTTGTTAAGCTGACGGGTTGAATAGAACAACATCGGTATATATTCTACATAAATATTCGAACGAAAAGTAAGTGAATTCTATACAGTTAGGGGGACTAGTTGCAGATGAAGATGAAAAGGTGGATCGTTTCGTTTGGCTTGATTGTTATCATCATTGCCGTAGCTTGGGTCATGTATGTTAAGCCCACCCTTAACATTGATGTAGATTTGGAACTGGCAGGCTTAAAGTATCAGTTAGGTTCTGAAGGTACGATGGAGCCTACAACTGTTGTCATTCAGGGCAAGTTGCAAACAAGCTTGAAAGGCGAGCGAGTTTTTAAAGGTGTAGTTCAGGTTGTAGGTGAACAAATTCCAGTGCCTCAGGATCAACGCAAGATAGAAATTCGTTTCTCCAATGATGGCTGGGGCTCCATTGCGTACCCGTATTTCATCTATGACGAACGTGGGGCTGCTAAAGACCCAAATATATATCAGTCGCATTCAATATTCGCAAACAAAGACTTCAGTCAAGTCACGTTGCTTCTCAAAACGCCTGATCCACAGTCCGATTCTGAAGGTGGAAATCCTCAAAACGTATGGAACTCTGAGAATGGAATGATGTTATCTGCCCCCGCATCTACACATGAAGAAGCCTTGGCACTATCCAATAGGCTAATGCTTGAATTCCTGAAAGGGAAACCGTTACAATAAACTGTCCATTATATGATTGTGCTAACGGATTACGATAGCTCAATGAACCGCTTTTTCATCAAGGCGGTTTTCTTATGGTCAAATATCAACATTAGAATTTAACATAGCTTTATTTTAATAATGAAAGAACAAAGGGTTTGCTATGCATTTTTTGGTTAGAGCCGCGCCGTTTGTGGGTACTATATGGTAATACGGACAAGGAGGTCAGGATCATGACAATCGAACGCAATCGTGAAGAACGTCAGCCTCACAGCTTGGCGACGGAGAAGGATATCGATCCGGAATTCGGATTGTTTACAGAGGAGCAGCCGGTGAAGGCGGTGAAGGACGCGGAGGATTTGCTTCGGGAGCAGTACCCTTATGAGGCTGCGGCCGCTCACGAATTACGTGATTCTGTGGCAATGGCGGAGTTGGAACAATCGGAGGAGACCCCGCAGCGCCTTCCTGATGTGCCCGATGCGGATACGATGCTCGGCAGCGACAATGTGGACCCGGCAGCGCCAAAAGAAGTCTTCCACGGCACGGATCTGCTAAATGGCGTGGGCCATCATCCGGAGCAGGAGAATTAAGGAGCGGATTTGCATCGTCTGGGATAGATCTTTGACGGCGTTTGTTTCTCGCTTGTGGTACAATAGAAGAACAAATGTTCTTCATGGGAGCGGTAGATAAAACGATATGCAAATCCAGGATACGGTCACGATATCGGTGAGGCATTTAGTTGAATATGTATTCCAAAGCGGGAGCATTGATACCCGATTAAATACGGTCGATACGATGCATGAAGGGACGAAGGCGCATCAAAGGGTGCAGCGTTCGTATGGCGAGCAGGACCAGAAAGAGGTTTACGTCAAAGCAGACATTCCATGGGATGATCTGCTTTTTGTCGTGGACGGACGTTGCGACGGACTGTTGGCAACGGAGCCGGTGTTGACCGTAGATGAGATCAAGTCGACTGGAGGAGATCTGGATCGAATAGCTGAGGACGGATATCCGGTGCATTGGGCGCAGGCTTTGTTTTACGCATACATGTACGCCAAAGCGCATGAGCAGCCAGCGATGCGCGTGCAGCTTACCTATGTACAGACAGAGACGGAGACGGAGCGGCGCTTCATGCGGGAGCTTGGGCTGGAGGAGCTTGAGCAATACGTGCAGGAGGTTGTCAGTCGCTATGCGCCATACGCGCAGCAGCGGCGGAGACATGAGCAGGCAAGAGATGAAAGTATAAGAGAACTGGCTTTTCCATTTGATGCTTATCGGGCGGGACAACGCAAGCTTGCAGGGGCGGTCTACAAATCGATTGATGAAGGCGTTCGCTTATTCGCAAGAGCGCCCACGGGCATTGGCAAGACGATTTCAACGACATATCCGACGATTAAGGCGATGGGAGCAGGCATGCTGCAGCGTTTTTATTATTTGACGGCGCGAACGACAACGAGGGCGGCGGCGGAGGATGCGCTGCTGTTCATGAAGTCGAAGGGGCTTCATATGCATGCTGTCACCATAACGGCCAAAGATAAAATATGCTTTAAGGACGAGGTGCGCTGCGAGAAGGAGCTTTGTCCATACGCAGACGGCTATTATGATCGCATCAATGGTGCCGTGCTTGATATTCTGGAACATGAAACGGTCATGACGAGATCGGTTATTGAAGCCTATGCCCGCAAGCATACGGTATGCCCGTTTGAGTTTTCACTCGATGTCGCTTATGCCGCTGACGCGGTCATCTGCGATTATAATTATATTTTTGACCCTCGCATTTCATTCAAGCGCCAGTATGCCGAGATGAAGAAGCAGACGGCGCTGCTTGTGGATGAGGCGCATAACCTGGTTGACCGGGCGCGGGAAATGTTCTCCGCAGAGCTGTCGAAGTCGCCGTTTCTGGCGCTGCAGCGAGAGCTGAAGGATGTCCATGAGGGAGGATACCAGAGCGCGAAGGCGATCAACGATTACTTTATCGCGCTGCGCAAAAACAGCGACGGCGCGCCGCACCTGATAGGGCGGTATCTGCCGGACGAGCTGATCGAGCTGGTCGAAGCATTCTTATCCGCCACCGAACATGCGCTTTCCACAGGGGTTGGCGGAGGTGGAGGCGGCTTGCTGTTAGATACTTATTTTGCAGCGCATAACTTCGCTCGAACGGCCAAGCTGTTCGATGAACGATATGTCGTTTATACAGAGCTGACCAACAGCGATGTTCGGCTGAAGCTGTTCTGCATGGATCCTTCACAGCTGCTTCAGCAAATGGGCAAAGGCTATCGCTCCCATGTCTATTTCTCTGCTACGCTATCGCCGGTTTCCTACTATATGGATATGCTGGGAGCGGGAGAGAATGACTATACGCTTGCCGTGCCGTCACCCTTCTTGCGGGAGCAGCTTGATCTCATCATAGAGCCGCTATCGACAAGGTTTAATGACCGCGACGAGTCCAAGGCGCCGATCGCTAAGCTGATACAGCGTCTGATGGACGAGCGGCCGGGAAATTATTTTGTGTTTTTCCCTTCGTATGCGTATATGAATGCTGTCTATGAGACTTATATGGAGCTTGTCCAGCGGTCGGCGTCTGCTGGCGTTTCTGCCTCGGCTGCTGAAGTGCTTCTGCAAAAGCCGGATATGACGGAGGAGGAGCGGGATCTTTTTCTAAGCGCCTTTCAGGCTGGGAGCGAAAGGTCGTTAATTGGGTTTGCAGTGATGGGCGGCGTATTCTCGGAGGGCGTGGATCTGGCGGGAGACCGGCTGATTGGCGTCATTGTGATTGGAGTTGGATTGCCTCAGCTGAGCGTGGAGCGGAATTTGCTGAAGGATTATTTTAATGAGCAGGGGAAGAACGGTTATGAGTATGCTTACGTCATTCCCGGCATGAACAAGGTGCTGCAGGCCGGCGGTCGCTTAATACGCTCGGAGACTGACCGGGGCACGCTTGTGCTTATCGACGACCGGTATTTGCAGGCACCATACAGGCGTCTCCTGCCGGAGGAGTGGAGAGACCGTTAAATCGCGGTATCTGAATCTGCTTTTGCTGCTCTTTTGACCGGCAGGGGTGAGGATTTTAGCTTGTTCTCCGCATATGCGGCTGCAGACAAAGTCACGAGTAAGCCGGCCAGCGCCCCGCCGACAGACAAAGGAATGACCCACAGCAAAGGTGGCTGCGTGAAGAAAGGTACCAGCGAGACGGATAGGATCGGCGGTGCATTCCACTTGAATTTATGGATCAACCAGATGATGATAAGCAGGGTGAAAAGCAGCGACAATACACCTGGGCTTACGTACACGGCTACGGACCCGATGATGGAAGCGACAACGGCTCCAAAAGAGATTTTCCGGACCTCCGCTTTCGTGAATGGACGTGTGATGAACAGCAGGCTGAACGCGCCGAGAGTAGGGAAAAATAAGGAATGCATATGAGGAATATGCAGTGAGATCCAATATACGATGATGATATATAAGCAGATGGCATAGGTTTTGATATTCATGCGGTGCATCGCCTTCTTTCATGCCAGTATAGCAAGCAGCCTTGCTGCGCCTGTAACATTTTACTCCTTATGAACGCGTACCGTCAATGCTTTGAAGAGGAATAACGGGATGGATATCAATGCTAAACAATCACAGCAAACCGCAAAAATTTGTGACAGTGGATTAGCAGGGTTTCCATCGCGGAAAGGAATATTCGGGAGAAGATGGGGTATTGACAGTATTTTCTTAAGATGGTAAAGTGACAATTAGATTTTAACGAGAGGAGGATTACGTTTTATGAATACAGTTATTAATTTGTTTGCTGCTGCGAATGATCATTTGAATAACATGAATAACGTAATCCATCCGCGCGTCATTTCTCTTTGATTGAGGGACTCCTATTATCAAAGGCGTATGGTTACGTAATCGTAATCATACGCCTTTTCTGTGCTTATGAACGGTGACCGAAGTTTGAGTGTCGCGGTTCCTGGGCAAGAAGAAGCGTGTCGTTACAACGGCATGCTTCTTTATTTTTTGGAGGAAAATGGCTGCATGGATGGATAACGGAAGGTGTGGTAGAGAAGGATGTTTAGTGTACTCAAGAAATTAAGCTGGTTTTTCAAAATGAATTGGAAGCGGTACGCCGTTGCCATTACCCTTCTTGTTTTGACAGGCTTCCTGGATGTGATTCCGCCTTGGCTGATCGGCTACACGATTGACGGCATTCATCAGGATCTGCTGGGGGAAGCGGAGTTCAAGCAGATCGTATACGGATGGATCGCTATAACGGTTGTTGGCTATATCATTACATACATATGGCATTACAAGCTGTTCGGCGGGGCATTCGTTCTGGAGAAGCTGCTTAGATCCCGGCTTATTGGCCATTTTATGCGGATGACGCCGACTTTCTATGAACGTAATCGGACGGGCGACCTGATGGCGCGCTCGACGAATGATTTGGGAGCGGTTGCACAGACAGCGGGCTTCGGTATTTTAACGCTGATCGATTCGACTCTGTTCATGATCACGATTCTGATCGTGATGGCCGGATTAATAAGCGTGAAGCTTACGCTTGCCGCGCTGCTTCCGCTGCCTCTCATGGCGCTGGCGATGAAGCATTACGGCAAGAAGCTTCATGAACGGTTTATGGATGCGCAGGATGCTTTCGGCGAGCTGAACGATCAGGTGCTGGAGTCAGTTTCCGGGGTGCGCGTCATCCGTGCATTCGTGCAGGAGGAGGCCAGCGAGGCGAGCTTTAGTGAGAAGACAAATGAGGTGCTTAGCAAAAATATCGCCGTCGCGCGCATCGATGCCTTGTTCGAACCAACGATGAAAATACTCGTCGGAATGAGCTACTTGATTGGGCTTTGCTACGGCGGCTACTTAGTTTTCCATAACGAAATTACGCTCGGTGAGCTGGTGTCCTTTAATGTCTTCCTTGGTATGCTGATCTGGCCGATGTTCGCAATCGGCGAGCTGATTAACATTATGCAGCGAGGTAACGCGTCGCTTGACCGCGTCAGCGAGACGCTGGGCTACAAGCCGGATGTCGCGGATGCGAGCAAGCCGGTACATGTCGAGGAGCCGTTATCGCTTGAGTTCCTCAAGGTTACGTTCCGTTATCCGTCATCGAAGGTCGATAATTTGACGGACGTGTCATTTACGCTGCGCCAAGGGCAGACGCTCGGCATCGTCGGACGAACCGGTAGCGGCAAAACGACGCTGCTTAAGCAGCTATTAAGAGAATATCCGCTTGGCCGCGGCGACATTCGTATTTCAGGCACCTCGGTTGGCGATCTGAAGATCGATGAGCTGCTCGGTTGGATCGGCTATGTGCCGCAGCAGCCTATCCTATTCTCGAAGACGATCCGCGAAAATATTTTTTTCGGCCTGAAGGAAGGCACGGATGAAGATTTGCAGCGGGCGCTGGAACGCGCTTCGTTCGCGAAGGATATTAAGTTTCTGCCTGATGGGCTGGAGACGCTCGTAGGAGAGCGAGGTGTAGCGCTGTCCGGCGGACAGAAGCAGCGGGTTAGCATCGCGAGAGCGCTTATCGCTGATCCGGACATTTTGCTAATGGACGATGCTTTGTCAGCGGTGGATGGAAAGACGGAGGCGGAAATTATCGAAGGTATCCGGACTGAGCGAGCGGGCAAAACGACGCTGATTACGACGCATCGTTTATCGGCTGTGCAGCATGCGGACTGGATTATCGTCCTCGACGAAGGAAAAATTATTCAGGAGGGCACGCACGAGCAGCTGCTCGAGCAGGGTGGCTGGTATCGCGAGCAGTATGACCGCCAGCAGCTCGAGGCTACTATTGAAACGTAATTGGAGGCGTGAAAGACAGTGGGTAACACAGGAAAACGATTGTTTCAATACGCCATGCTTTATAAAAAAACGATCCTGCTCGCGCTGCTGCTGCTTGTACTGGCCGTATGCGCAGAGCTTGCGGGTCCATTGATCGCCAAGCGAATGATTGATCAGAACATTCTCGGGATCGAGAAAAAGTGGCATGAGGTCGAGGCTGAGCAGCCTTATGCGGTTTTTTATAAAGATAAATGGTATAAGCGCGAGGATCACTTTGCCGCTTCAGAGCAGAAGGGGAAAGAGGTCCGCGTGCTGCAGGCAGGTCGTGAATTCTATTGGCTTGACGAAGCGCTCCGGATCGAGACGGGCAAGCGTGAAGTGGACGGAAGCACGATGACTGTTATAAGCAGGGAAACGGGCGAGACGGAGACCTATCCGGTAACGAAGCTGTCGCGACAGGAGCTTTACGCGTTCTACGAGCCGGAATTCCCGTCTTTGCTGAGGCTGGCTGCGCTTTATTTTGGCTTCCTGCTCCTCGTCGCGGTATTCACCTATGGTCAGCGGCTGATGCTGCAAACATCGGCGAACAGGATCGTGCGCAAGTTGCGTACTGATATTTTCGCCCATACACAGCGGCTGCCGGTAAACTATTATGATAATTTGTCGGCTGGTCAGGTGGTATCTCGTGTCACTAACGATACAGAAGCGATTCGCGAGCTGTATGTCGCGGTGCTGGCGAATTTTTTCACAGGCATTATCTATATGGCCGCGATTTACGGTGCTTTATTCCTGCTCGATACGCGCCTCGCGCTTGTTGCGCTGCCGCTTGTGCCGATATTGATCGTATGGATTATTGTCTATCGAAAATTTGCGGCCCGCTACAATCGCATCATACGAACGAAGCTTAGTGAGATCAACGGTATGATCAACGAATCTATTCAAGGAATGGCGATCATTCAGGCGTTCCGCCGCCAGAAGGAAACGAAGAAGGAATTCGAGGAGCTGAACGAGCATTACTTCAAGTATCAGAACAAGCTGCTTAGTCTTAACTCGATTACCTCACATAACTTAGTTAACGTGGTGAGAAATATTTTGTTTCTCATCGTTCTATGGATGTTCTGGGGCGATTCGCTTAGTACGGCGGTATCGGTTGGCGTGCTGTACGCATTTGTCGATTATATGAACCGGATGTTTGCGCCGATCGTCGGCATCGTGAATCAGCTTTCGAACCTGGAGACGGCGAGGGTATCCGCAGAACGGGTGTTTAAGCTGATGGATGAGGAAGGAATTGACGTCATGCCCGGAACGATGGAGCGTTACAAAGGCGATGTAAAATTCGAAGACGTATCATTTGCCTACAAAAAGGATGAGTATGTGCTGAAGCATATTTCGTTCCATGCGCTTCAAGGTCAAACGGTCGCTCTTGTTGGGCATACGGGCTCCGGTAAAAGCTCGATCTTAAATCTGCTGTTCCGCTTCTATGATACGAATGAGGGTCGAATTATTGTGGATGGTTCGGATGTTCGCGGTATTCCGAAGCAGCATTTGCGTCAGCATATGGGAATCGTGCTGCAGGACTCGTTCCTGTTCACGGGCACGATCGCTTCGAACGTTAGTCTCGACAATCCGGCGATTAACCGAGAGAAGGTCGAGCAGGCGCTGCGGGATGTCGGCGCATACGACATGTTCAGTCAACTGCCGGGCGGCATCGATGCTCCAGTTATTGAGAAGGGCAGCACGCTGTCCGCCGGTCAGCGCCAGCTCATTTCGTTCGCCAGAGCACTGGCTTATGATCCGGCGATCCTTATTCTCGATGAGGCGACGGCCAGCATCGATACAGAGACGGAAGCGAACATTCAAAAGGCGCTGGATGTGCTGAAGAAGGGCCGTACCACGTTCGTCATCGCGCACCGTTTGTCCACGATTCGGAATGCGGATCAAATTCTTGTGCTGGATCGAGGCGTCATTGTCGAACGCGGCAGTCATGATGAGCTTATGGAGCATCGCGGCAAGTATTTCGCGATGTACCAATTGCAGCTTGGCTCGGCTTTGCCGGCTTAAACGGCTTGGAAATCAGTTGATTACGCGCGTTATGGGGACGGCGTAATACATAGGTTTCTGTTCATAAGCGCCTTAGCGGCAAAAGAGGCTGTTCTCGTCCATCCGGATGAGATCAGCCTCTTTGTCGCTACGTAAATACGGCGACAGCTAGCAGCACCAATCAAAGAAAAGGAGCATACTCTACTGGCTGACTGCCAGAGGGGGCTCCTTTTCCTTATGGATAAATGGCTTGCCTATATCTTGCCTGTCATCCCGTTTTCTTCAATAGAAGCTCAAGCTGCTGCGGCGGAAGCGGTTTGCTGAATAGATAGCCCTGCAGCTCGTCGCATTTGAGCTCCCTGCAAAATTTCGCTTCGTCCAGTGTTTCCACACCTTCCGCTATGACCCTCATATTCATGCTGTGGACCAGCTCAATGATTGCTTTGACGATAGAGGACTTCTTGCTGTCTTTCGTGATGCCTTGGATGAAGGAGCGATCAAGCTTCACATCGGAGATCGGCAGCCGCTGCAGCTGGTTTAAGGAGGAGTAGCCGGTTCCAAAATCGTCGATTGAGATATGTATACCCAGCTTGCGCAAATAACGAATGGTATCAATCACCTGCTCCATGTTGCGCATAAGTACGCCCTCGGTAATTTCCAGACTGACGTATTGCGGTGCAAGGCCTGTCTCCCGCAGCGTTTTTTCGATCATATTGATCAAATTCCCCTGGTAGAAATGTCTGGCTGAAATATTGACGGAGACGCAAATGGGCGCCAGCCCTGCACTCTGCCACTCCTTGTTCTGCCTGCAGGCTTCATGGAATACCCAGCTGTCGATCTCCAGAATGAGGCCGGACTGCTCTGCAAGCGGAATAAACTTGTCCGGCGGAATCATCCCGAGCTTCGGATGCTGCCAGCGTATTAACGCTTCTATCCCGCAGATGTCACCGGTAGAAGCATTTATTTTGGGCTGATAATGAAGCGAGAATTGATCAGTTTGCAAGGCGTTATAGAGACCGTTCTCCAGCTGCATTTTCTCCGTCATCGTCGT
Source organism: Paenibacillus praedii (assembly GCF_049725345.1). Taxonomy (NCBI): domain Bacteria; kingdom Bacillati; phylum Bacillota; class Bacilli; order Caryophanales; family Paenibacillaceae; genus Paenibacillus; species Paenibacillus praedii. The sequence goes on from NZ_JBMWAM010000004.1 coordinate 42,447, forward strand.
TACGAGCGATGGGTTGAAAAACCGATAGCAGCCGTCCCCTTGCTCCTTTGCGCTGTACATGGCCATATCCGCGTTGCGGATGATCGTATCTATATCCTCGCTGTCGTAAGGATAAACGCTAATGCCAACGCTGACGGTTAAGAAGAGTGAGAGCTCGTCTTTGTCAAACGGGGGGATGAACGAATCGACGACGGCCTGTGCGCTTGCTTGCAGCCCGGCTTCATTGTCGAAGTGGCCTACAAATACAAATTCGTCGCCGCCAAGGCGAAATACGGTGAAGTCTGCGGCTGCAGCTGCTTCGAACCGCTCAGCTGTTTGTTGCAACAGAGCATCTCCGACCGAATGGCCCAGCGTATCATTCACTTGCTTAAACCGATTGATGTCCGCGAACATAATGGCGATCGGCTGGTTTGTCCCGGCTTTTAGAGTGGTGAGATCCTGCACATGACGGGTAAAATGCAATCGGTTCGGCAGCCCTGTCAGCATATCGAAGTAAGCAAGCCGGTGCAGCTGCTCCTCCGATTGCTGAAGCATGTAGGCCTGAGCCTGGAGGCGCTCATTATTTTTTTGAGATTCATCAAATAAATGGACTAAATCCGTCGACATTTGCTTGAAATTCGAAATGAGCGATTGAATTTCCACAATGCTGGACTTGGGCCATTCTACCGTATTCATCTGCTTCAGCTTAGTCGGCAAATTTGTAGTTGTTGCCGCCAGCCTCTTTAAGCTGCGCACGAGCCAGCGATTAATTAAATAAGCGAGCATCATGGCAAAGGCGGCAAAGCCTGCCAAATAGACAAAATGCGTAAAGTATTTGGTCAATAAGTAATTTTTATAGGTATTGACGGGGACCTCTACATGAATCATCCATTCACTAGTCGGCACCTTGTTATTATAGATGAAGGAGCCGTTATGCCAGCTATGAAAATAGAGCAGATTCGAGGGCTCATGAGGCACCGTTAAATATATCTTTTCGTTAATGGGAGTTACTTTGCTGTTTCGGGTCGGATCAAACGTCCGTCCGATTTCATCTGGCGTTCTGGATGCGACGATGAGGCTGGATTTGTTTGTAACCGTCATGTTTAAACCGGATGCTTCGCGATTCAGCAATCGTTGAAAGAATGCGATTTCCTCTTGCTGGGAGGGAATGCCGCTCTGGGCGCTCCAGAGGTTCCATATATCGGTCAGCCGTGTGACTTCATTGGCGGATAGCCGCTGCGCATATAAACTTATTTCTTTGAATGAGCTTAGGCTGTTCGTCAAAGTGTTAAGCAAAAAGGAGACGAACACGATGCTGAAGGAAAAGTGAAACAGCACTCTCGTAAAGGATTTGGGGCGCCTGCGAACCGTGGATATACCACTCCAGCGATGCAAAGGGACATATTGATAAATGATTTCGGCGAATAAGGCATTGAATAGGCCGTTGATCGCTGCGATCCTTGCGATAAGCAGCATATCCTTCGCATCCATGGGAGCATTTGTCTGATGGAACCAAAAAAGGAGAGGTGTTCCAATGAATAGCCAAAACACCGCGTCCGAGCCGAAGAGATGATTTTTGAATTTCTGAATGAGGAGCCCGACGACAGCGGCTTCAATGAGAAAGATGTAATAAAAAGCAGGCTGTTCCAGCAGCCATATTCCAGTAGGAATGAGAACCGCAGCGGTGAGCAAGCCAGGCAAGTACCCGAACAAACGAAGTCCGAGCAGAAGAAACAAGCTTGCGAAAGAAAAGGTTGTGCCGTATACGAATTGAAAATGGTACCACTGACTAAGCCCTGCGACGATGACGAATAGGACGAAGGAGAAAGTCATGATCATTTTTTTATTTCGCTGCGGATGGAGTGGATTGCTCACTTGCGGCCTCCTGGCATTGTGAGAACAGTTTATATGAATTTGCCTAATATTCGACATATTCGACAATTTTATCTAAAATCCTTTTTTTTCATACGAAAAATAGGATCAAGCAGGCTTTAAGCCTTCAGCACGTCGTGATCGACATAACGTTCGCCATTCAACTCACTAATGATGTTGATCGCTGCTTTCGCTCCGTCTCCCGCTGTAATAATAGCATGAACGCTGACGCCTGCGACCGTTCCTGCCGCCCAAACGCCAGCCATGCTCGTTTTGCCCGCGGAATCAACATCGATGATCGTCTTAATGCGAGGCTCAGTGCCTGCCTTCGTCGCCAAGCCGATCTGTTCGGCCAAATCGGTCGATACGCCCGTTGCGAACAGCACATGCTTCGCTTCGTAAGTGGCTGCATCCGTTTCTACTTGGAGGCCGCCGTCAATAGCGGTTATGTTTTGAACGGTCTCCTCTTTGATCTCCGCTCCGAACTTCTCTGCTTGGCGCTTGCCTGTATCGACGAGATCAGGACCTCCGATTTCCATCACTCCGTAATGATTCTCGAACCAGGCACGCTTTGTCATGCCTTTGTCGTTTTCGAATACCAGCGTTTTTTTGCCAGCCTTTGCTGTGAAAATAGCTGCGCTGGCGCCTGCCGGGCCTGCGCCAATAATCGCGATATCGTACATATTGTTCTACCTCCGTTGTATGGGCTATTGTTCCTTTTCCAGTATATAAACGAAAGAAGGAAAAAAGCAAACGCTTGTCCCGTCCTTTTCCAAAATTTGTTCACGATACGTTCAAATTTGAAAGATTGTCTCGCAGCGATTCGTTTGATATAGTTCTATTATCGAACTATTCTATAATAGAATTATTTTAGACGTGAACTATATAACGTCATGAAAGGGAGGAATAGAGGATGGATCGAGCATTATTAAAGCAAATCATCGATCGTTACGAGGCGGCAAATTTCCTCGTTAATCGACGATTGAATGGAATGATCCGCGAGCTAATGCCCGATGAGCTGACTATTGACCAATTTTCGACGCTTCGTTATCTGCGCGCAAGGGAGAAGAGCACCTCTTCCGAATTGGCGGATATTTTTTGCGTCGGCAAAAGCTCCATCACTGCCATTATCACGCGATTATTTGATAAAAATTTGATCAAGAGGCTTCCGGATGAGCGGGATCGCCGCGTAACCTATTTGATTCTGACCGATGAAGGGGCGCGGATATGCGACATAATGGAGGACAAGATTCAAGTGCTGCTTGCGAAATATATGATGCATTTTGACGAGCAGGAAGCATTAAGCTTTATTGAGACGTTTGAGAAGCTTGCAGAAAAATTGATGCATGGAGAGGAGAGCGGGAATGAGAAGTATACTGAAATTTAGGTGGCTGGTGCTGGCGCTGTGGCTGGTTGCAGCAGTAGGCTTAATGGTAAGCGCACCGGGCATGGAAGAGCTTGTTCGAACGAAAGGCCAGATTACCGTTCCCGATGGCTATTCGTCCACCATCGCAAATGACTTGGCGAAAGAGATCGGCGGAGGGGACGAAGCCGGTGCCGGCAGCGGAATGGCGACCGTGCTTGTGTTTCACAAGGAGGGAGGCTTGTCGGACGCTGATCTGGCAGAGGTGAGAAGCGGCGTTGACAAGCTGAAGAGCGAAGGTGAGGCGATCGGCGTAGTCTCCGTCACCAGCCATTTCGATGCGGTAGATCTGGAGGAGCAAATGGTTTCCGAGGATGGCAGCACCATTCTAACGCTCGTTAACGTAGAGGCTGGAGACCGCGAGCTTTCCGAGCTGCGCGATGGTCTATATGAAGCGATCTCGGATGTGAAAGTAGAGCACTATTATACCGGCAACTGGCTTATTTCAGAGGATGTTGTCCAAAGCTCGCAGGAAGGGCTTAAGAAAACGGAATTTATTACGCTCGGCTTTATTTTAATCATCCTGTTTGTCGTATTCCGCTCGGCGGTAGCGCCGTTCGTGCCGCTTGTTGCGGTAGGCTTTACCTACCTGGTGTCACAATCGGTCATTGCTTATTTAGTGGAATATTTAGACTTCCCGTTATCCAACTTTACGCAGATTTTCCTTGTCGCCGTGCTGTTTGGAATCGGGACCGACTATTGTATATTGCTGATCAGCCGATTTAAAGAAGAGCTAGCCCATCGCGGCGACAAAATAGAAGCGATCATCCACACCTACAAGACAGCAGGCAAAACGGTGCTGTTCTCCGGGCTTGCGGTGCTTGTCGGCTTCGCGTCGATCGGCTTCTCAACCTTTGTGCTTTATCGCTCGGCGGTAGCGGTGGCCGTAGGTATAGCCGTGCTGCTTATCGCGTTGTTCACGATCGTGCCGTTTTTCATGGCGGTAATGGGCAAATCGCTGTACTGGCCTGTCAAAGGCTCGCTAGAGCACAAGCCCAGCAGGCTTTGGGGCGCAGTTGGCGCGTTCTCGTTGAAAAGGCCGCTGTGGGCGCTAATTATTTTGGCGATTATGATCATCCCGTTCTTAACGGCTTACAAGGGCTCAATCTCGTTCAACTCGCTTGACGAGATTGGCGATAAATATAACTCAGTTAAGGCATTCAATATTATTTCCGACAGCTTTGGACCTGGCGATTCACTGCCGACAACCGTCATTGTGAAAGCCGATAAGCCGATGGATACGCCTGAGGGATTGGCGGCTTTGGAGCAGGTGAGCCGCGAGCTTGCGAATACAGAGGGCGTGAAGACCGTGCGCAGCGCGACTCGTCCGACAGGCGATGTGATGGACCAGTTTCTGGTGTCCGATCAAGTGGTGACGCTTGAGGACGGGCTTGGTCAGAGCGGCGAGGGATTAGGCGAAATTGGAGCAGGCTTATCCGAGGCGAGCAGCGCCTTGAATGAAAATGCGCCGAAGCTTAATGAAGCTGTAGATGGTGCAGGACAGCTCATAGCGGGCACGAATGAGCTGAAGGCTGGCATTGTGCAGCTGGGTGAGGGGCTTAGACGAATTCAAGCGGGTCTCATTGATGGTTCAGCGGGTGCTGGTGAGCTTAGCGAAGGATTGAAGCAGGCGCAGGCAAGCGCGGAGCAGCTTGCGGCGGCAAGCAGTGAGCTGCTTGCCAGCTATGGCCAGCTGGGCGGTGGTCTCGGTCAGTTGACGGACGGCTACAAGGCGGTAGCCGCAGAGCAGGTGAAGCTTGCTGAAGGTTTGTCTGGCGTAGAACAAGGCTTGGATGGACTGCAGGAGCGTTACCCCGAACTGCAAAGTGATGAGGGCTACCAGCAGGCGATGAGTATGCTGGGACAGCTGCAGCAGGGCGCAGCCGGCATCGGTGGTCAGCTAACGCAAATGAATGAACAGCTGGCAGGCATTTCTTCGGGCATGACCATGGCGAATGCCGGCTTTGCGCAAGCCTCGCAGGGCCAAACCGCATTAGCTTCAGGCTTAGGCCAGCTGGCCGCGGGCATCGCCGAGCTGCAAAGCGGTATTGCGCAGGCGGCGGCAGGCCAAGGTCAAATCGTATCGCAGCTGCCAAGCGTGACGCAGGGCTTCGACGAGCTGGCCAATGGCCAGCGTGAGCTTCAATCGGGCTTTGCCGCGCTGAATGATCAGCTCGGCGAGCTGACAAACGGGCTCGATCAGAGCGTCGAAGGCTTGACGCAAGTAACGGATGGTCTGGCATCGGCTGGCGGCTATTTAAATGGCCTTGCAGGCTCGGCGGACAAACAAATGACGGGCTGGTATATTCCAGAGGAAGCCATTGCGAACGAGGAGTTCCAGTCGGCTCTTAACGTCTACATGTCAGAGGACCGCCAGACGGCGAAGTTCGATGTCGTATTTAGCGGCAATCCTTATGCGCAGGAAACGATGGCACAGATCGATGAGCTGGAAGCCTCCGTTAAGCGCGCGATTCAAGGAACCGATTATAACGGCGCTCAAGTCGCGATTGGCGGCGTAACCAGCATGAACAATGACCTCAACAATATCTCCGAAGCCGATTACTCGCGCACGGTCATTCTCATGCTGATCGGAATTTCGATCATTCTGATCATCCTGTTCCGTTCGATCGTTATGCCGCTTTACTTAATCGCGTCGCTGCTCATCACGTTCTATTCGTCGATGGCGATCGCGGAAGTGATTTTTGTACGAATTCTCGGCCAGACGGGAATTAGCTGGGCGGTGCCGTTCTTTGGCTTTGTCATGCTGATCGCGCTCGGCGTCGACTACAGTATTTTCTTAATGGACCGTTTCAAGGAGTACCGGCACCTGTCTCCGCAGCAAGCGATTCTCGAAGCGATGAAAAACATGGGTACCGTTATTATGTCGGCGGCGGTTATCCTCGGCGGAACGTTCGCAGCGATGCTTCCCTCGGGAGTCATGTCGCTCCTGCAAATCGCCACGATTGTGTTATGCGGCTTGTTTATGTACGCGCTGCTGATGCTTCCATTGTTCATCCCGGTTATGGTGCGCATCTTCGGACCTGCTAACTGGTGGCCGTTCATGGGACGCAAAGCGGACACGGCTGACATCGACGACAGCACGGACGGTCGCAACCAAGGCAGTCATGGGCGTAAGATCTCACCGGATACATCAATTTAAATAAATCAAAAGGGTTACCTGCGCAAGGTCAGTGTTACAGACCTTGCGCAGGTAACCCTTTTTTTCCTTAGCTTCCTTTGCTCCTTCTTCCTTGCGGGAAAACGGGCACCTCCGGGTCAGCGCCCCCGTACCGTTCGGACGGGGCTTTCTCCTGTGGAAATTGCAGCTCGTAGAGCTGACTGTATTTTCCTTGCAGTTGCAGGAGCGAGGCATGCGTACCAGATTCGATGATCTCGCCTTTATCAAGCACATAAATGCGGTCTGCCCTCTGGATCGTGGATAGTCGGTGCGCAATAACGAGACAGGTACGACCTTCCAGCAGATAGGCAAGCGCATCCTGGATCGCCTTCTCTGACTCCGTATCGAGAGAGGAGGTCGCTTCATCCAAAATAATAAGCCGCGGATTTTTCAGAATCGCGCGGGCAATCGAGATGCGCTGCTTCTGTCCGCCCGACAGCTTCACGCCGCGCTCACCGATTTGCGCTTCGTAGCCCTGCGGGAACGACAGGATAAAGTCATGTGCGCTTGCAGCCTTCGCCGCCGCTTCAACTTCCTCATCAGTCGCATCGGGCCTGCCATAGACAATATTTTCACGGATGGTTCCATTGAGCAGTACGATATCCTGCGAGACGATACCTAATTGCTCACGCAGTGATTTCAATGTCACGCTTGTTAGCGGCTTGTCGTCAATTGTCACTACTCCCGTCTGCGGATCGTAAAAACGAGTCATCAGATGCGTAATGGTCGATTTTCCCGCTCCGGACGAGCCGACGATGGCCGTCATTTGTCCAGCTTGCACCTCAAAATCGAAATTTTTCAGCACAGGCACATCATTTTGGTAGGCAAAGCTGACATTGTTAAATACGATCTTTCCCTTCACATCCTTCAAAGGCTGGGCATCAGGCGCGTCAGTCACCAATGGCTTTGCGCCAAGTATGTCGACGATCCGTTCATACGCCGCCGCGGATTGCTGAATCGTATTGATCGTACGGCTAAACTTGCGAATTGGATTTTGCAGCAGCCGCAGGTAGGCCATGAAAGCGACGATTGTGCCCAGCGTCATGCTGCCGTCCATGGTGTGCATCGCTCCGATAATGAGAACAGCGCCCAAGCCTAGGAAGAGCAGCAGATCAATAATAGGTTCGAAAAAGGCACGGATTCTAACCGCGTTCAGATTAGCGTTCATATTGTGCTGGCTGCGAATGGCGAAACGGTCCGCTTCATATTCTTCATTAGAGAATGATTTAATTAATCGAATCGAGGATAAGGTATCCTGCAAGTGACTGCTGACCTCCGCTACAGACTCCTGTACTTCTTTGAAGGCAGCGCGCATGCGCTTTCCAAAAAAATGCGTCGTTCCGATCATAATAGGAAAGGTAATAAGGACGATTAAGGTAAGCTGCCAGTTGATCCAGAGCATATAAGAAGCAACGATGACGAAGGTGAACCAATCGGTAATAATCGACATCATGCCGGAGGAGACCATCTGCTGCAGCATATTAACATCATTGGTCAGCCGTGACATGAGATCTCCGGTGCGGTTCCGGTCGAAGAAGCTGATATCCATCCTTTGAATATGCTGATAAAGCTCTTTTCGAATATCGTATACGGCGCGTTGACCGACGGATGCCATAAGAAGGCTGCTAAAATAATTAAATAAACCCAGCAGAACAGCGGTGCCGATTACGCCTGCGCCTACCCACAGCAAGGCGGAATAGCGTCTGCCGGGAATGATGTCATCTATCGTATATTGAGTAAGCCGCGGAATAGCGAACTCCAGCAGAGATACGGAAATGATACAGAAAAAAGCGGCAGCGAGTAAAAGCCAGTGAGACCGCACATGAAAAAACATCCGCTTGTACATCGCCGAGATGCTTCCCGGTTTCGGTCTTGCCGCTGGTGATTGAAACGGTCGATGGCCCGGCATGGCAGGGCGTGAAGGGCTGGAGACTGCCATTACTTCAGCCCGCCTCTGATGTCGTCGAGAATCCCGCTATTCGTGTCGGCTTCCTGCTTGCTGCCAGCCAGGAAGGCTTGAATTTGCTTCTGCTGCTCGTCCAGCAGCAGCTGCAGCGCCGCTGTCCGTTCCTTGCTGACGGAGGCTTCCAGCTCCGCGCGTGTTACCAGCCGCAGCAGATCGAAGGCATCATTCGACAGCCCAAGCTTGCGTCGAATCTTCTCATAACGAAATGCTTCGGCTTCAGGTGAATAACGGCCGTCGTCCGTTGAATCGCGTCTGATTTTATCCGGCAACAGCGTCAACGCGGAGCGGCCTTGCTCCGTAATGAAATAGATTTTTTTGCCGCCGTCCTCTTCTTGTATCGTAACGAAGCCTCGCTCTTCCAGCATTTGCAGCGTAGGATAGACCGATCCGGCGCTTGGCACGTACAGCCCGCCCGATTGCTCCTCAAGCGCCTTCATCATCTGGTAGCCGTGCATCGGCTCATTCTCCAGCAGCTTAAGCAGCGCAAACTTGACACCTCCTCTGCCAAAATAACGTTTGCCGCAGCCGCGCTTCTCATCCGCGCCTGATTCGGCAGCTTCCAGCCGCGCAGCCTCTTCCTGCTCGTTCCCTTGCCCGTATTTCATGTCCAATCACCTCAAATTTTTCAAATACGATATATCGTAATAAAATGATATACGATATATCGTATTTGAGTCAATCGTTATCTAGCACTTTCGCCATTCTGGATGTGAAAACATGATTTACTTATCCCTTGGAAGCAGCTTGCTTCCCTGACATTATTGACAATGATTATTATTATTATTTACACTTTAATAAATAATGCTTCAAAAGGAAGTGAGCGGGCATGTCGCGGCAGCCGAATCTGATTAATTATTTGACCCTGCGGAACGAATGATATCGGGTTGTTCTACCAGCTTCAATCTGAGCTCTATGGCATGGCGGCAGCGCTGGCGGCATCTGAAGCAAGAGGATCAGCGAAGTAGATGTATGTTCATCGGATACAACGACTGGTTGAATTATAATCCTACCGTACATGAAGGATTAATCGACGAGACGGTGCGCCAGCTGCTTAGCTGTGCGCAGTAGCGGTAGAGGAAACTTTAGCTTAGACAGAACTGACTGCACAGAGTAAAATAAACCTACGAATGATTCATTACTCTTGCAGGGATGTGCATAATTGGAAGCGTGATTATTTGGCGGGGAGTTTGCGATAGATCGGGGGGGATTTGATGAAGCTCAAAGGCTGGAGCATGGCGTTCTACTCGCTCTCGCTGCTCGGATTGATCATTTTTATAAGCGGATGTACAGAAGACAGCTATAGGGACCAGGAAGTTGAACAAACGGCTTCGCCGGACACCATTACTTTAAATGTTGTTCAGAGCTTAGCGAATCCGCACCGAACGGCGCATTTACATACATTAATTGATGAATTTGAAGCGCAGCATCCAAGCATTCGAATTGAGCTGATTACGCCGGAATACGTTGGGGCAGATCAAACCATTTTGTCTATGCTTGAGAAGAAGGACATGATTGATATTGTTGAGGTGCGCGATATTACCGTACACGATTACGCCTCACGGGGACTCATTTTGAACCTTGAGCCGTTTGTCTCCAAATGGCACGATTATGAGCTTCTGAGCCATAACACAACGCTCTTGTCACGGGATGTAGAAAATACGGCTTATTATATCCCAAGCAGTCTCTTTCAGATGCAGCTGTATTATCGCAAAGACTGGTTTGATGCGCAAGCGCTTCAGGTGCCGGAAACCTGGGATGAGGTTTACCTTATTGGCAAGCAGTTGACAAAGCCGGAGATAGGTCAATATGGGTTCGCGTTCCGCGGCGGGAAAGGTGCAGCTAATGCGTTAACACAAATTATACAGGACTACAATGGCGATCAGGTTAATAGAAGTGATTCAATGTTTCGCTTGGATGGTGAAACGATCTTCTCATATGCGGGTGCTAGCAATGCGCTTTCTGTATATCGTAAAATAAATACGGAAATATCGTCTCCGGATTCGTTGGAATGGGGTTTCAATGAGCAGGTAGCGGCTTTTGCGGATGGCAAGGCAGCGATGCTTATTCAGAATTCGAATGCCATTAAAATGATTGAGGGCAAGCTGCCTGCAGAAGCCTGGGCGACGGCTCCTTTGCCGGCTGGACCGGAGGGGGTTTCTCATTTTAGTGTGGGCGCTGCGGGCTGGGGGATTGTGTCCCACTCCCCCTATCCTGAGGAAGCTTGGACATTTATCACCTTTCTCTCCTCTTATACGAACAATATGTCATATGCAAAGGCTACGGGTGTTATACCGATTTACGGCAATGCTCTGGAGAGTGAACAATTTAAGCTAAGTCCCTATATACCGTATATCTTGATGGCTAACAACCCTTTACGATATCATGGTGTCAAGAAACCAAGCCAATATCCGAATTATAGCACTTATTACCAAATGGGCACCGAAAGAGGTCGTCTGTTTTTGCAGGGCGGGATGACGGCGAAGGAGCTGCTCCAGGAGTTGGACGCTTTCTGGCTTAAGCAGACGAAGCCCGCTATCCGTTAGAGGAGACGAGCCCCGGACGAGTATCAACGAGAGCGGAGAGGGTATGCTGTTAAGAGTTTCAAGGATCAGGCAGGGAGGAACAAAATTGAAGCAACTGCTAGTCGTTTTTACCGGAGGGACAATTGGAAGCAGGAAGCAAGGAGCCGGCATCGATGTGAACAAGTCAGGCTCCTATGCACTCACGGATGCTTATGATCATAGTCCGCTTAAGAGAGAGGATGTAACGCTTCATGCGATACAGCCTCTTAATTTACTAAGCGAGAATATCGAGCCAGCGGATTGGCTGGCGCTTGCGGCAGCGATCCGAGGCGTGGATTTGTCTGCATACGATGGCGTCATCATTACGCATGGATCAGATACTTTAGCATACAGCGCAGCGATGCTGAGCTATCTGTTTGCAAATTCGAGCGTGCCGATTGTGCTGACCGCCAGTAATTATCCACTGTCGGAGGAGCGCAGCAATGGGCTTCGAAATTTTGCGAATGCGGTAGACTTTATTCTGGATGCGGGCTTGATGGGCCTATTTGTTGTCTATGAGAACGAGCAAGGATCGCCGCTTGTTTACTTGGGAACGAGAATGACGCAGGCCGTATCGTTTACGGATCAATACAGCAGCCCCTATGGCATTCCATACGGCGTTATGGCAGATCAGCGGTTCATTTGGCACGCAGATGTACGCAATCCGAAGCCAGAGGCGCTCAAGAAGGCTCGTGTGTCGCCCTTTCAATGGGAGCCTGACACGTTGGCCATCGATAGCGGCATTGTCTATATTCGTCCTTATCCGGGCTTGAATTATTACTTTTATGATTTCTCGGTGCAAAAGCCGAAGGCTGTCCTGCATGATCTGCATCACTCGGGTACAGCCTGCGCGACGGAGGAGGGGCCTTACTCGCTGCCGCTGTTCATTGCGAGCTGTCTGTCGCTCGGCATCGACTTCTACATTTGCCCGATTAGAGACCGCGAGTCCGCGCTCTACTCCTCCTCCCTTCGGCTAATAGAAGCCGGAGCGATCGTCCTTGACAGGATGTCGATTGAGGCAGCGATTACCAAGCTTATGCTGGGCTACGGACTGTACGATGACCAAAAGCAGGTTGAAACCTTTGTAACCCGGACAACTTTGTTTTACGAGCATAACGAAGTATAAATGGATGATAGAAGTAAACTTAAGGAAATGAGATTTAGAATAAGGAATAGAGGAGAATGACCATGGGACCAAAACAGTTGCATGCGGGTGACAAGGTGCCGAACTTTAAGCTGCTGGCATCTAGCGGCAAAGAGGTAGAGCTGGCTGACTATGCAGGGAAGAAGCTTGTGATCTATTTTTACCCGAAGGATATGACGCCGGGCTGCACGACGGAATCCTGTGATTTTCGCGATTTCAATGGAGAGTTTGCTGCTCATCATGCGGAAGTTATCGGAATCAGCCCGGATGATCTAACCTCTCATGAGCAATTTGTGGAGATGCATAAGCTGCCCTTCCTGCTGCTGTCCGATATGGATCATGCGGTATCTGAGCTGTTCGGCGTATGGAAGCTGCGGAGCTGGGAGGGCAAAGAATTCATGGGCATCGAGCGTTCTACCTTCCTGCTTGATGAGAAGGGCACGCTTGCGAAGGAATGGCGAAGCGTAAGCGTGGATGGACACGTACAGGAAGTGCTGGAGGCGGTAAAGAGCATCTAGCCGCATGCGGCAGGGAGGAGCCGCCGTGAAGCGGGGTGCTGCTTGTTGTTTCATACTATAGGAAGGGCTCACCCCTAAGCAGCAAGCTGCGGCTTAGGAGTGAGCCCTTTGATTTTAATTCGTAGGTTCCTTCTTCCAGCTAGGCAATTGACTGACATAGCTGTCGGAGAGATTTAGAAGCTCAAGCGCGCGCTGGTATTCATCCTCGGTTGCTTCCTGTTCGGTGATGCCGTCTCCGGCTAACGAATAGTGCTTGCCGTCTTCATAGCCACTGCCCGACATAAACAGCTCTTTGCTGCTTAGGAAGGACCCGGTCGGCAGGTAATAACGCTGAGGCAGTACGTTATACGTCTGGTTGAATAAATCCTGGCCGAAGTGGATATGATCGTCCAGGGAGAAGCCGAGAAGGTTCGCGATTGTCGGAAGGACATCGACCTGGCCGCCAAGCTGATCGAATACTTTCGGCTCAGTCAGCCCGGTCGAAGCTACCACGAGCGGAATGTTGATCATATCGGTGTAGCTGTATTCGCGTCCGTAAATTTCAGCCATGAGTTCTTTGTCATCGCGGTCAAGTGAATAGATCGGCAGACCGAGGTGATCGCCGTACAACAAGATTAAGCTGTTGTCCCATATGCCGCGAGCCTTTAAATCATCGATGAACTGGCCGAGTGCAAAGTCCGCATAATTTTGTGCGCGCACATAGTCGCCGACAAACGTATTTTCATAACGCTCCGGCAAAGTCATTTTGTATTTATCAGCCGGAATGGTGAACGGATGGTGCGAGGTCATCGAAATAACCTGCGCGTAGAACGGCTTGCCGGTTTTGCTCATGCGATCCAGCTCTGCGGCTGTTTTGGCATAAAGCTGTTCATCGGACGCTCCGAAGAAAACAGTATCCTCATCGCCAAAAAACTTTTGATCATAGTAACGATCGAAGCCCAGCGCCTTGTAAAGCTCGCCGCGATTCCAGAACTCCACGACATTCGTATGGAATGTCGCCGTATCATAGCCGTGAGATTTAAGCAGCTTCGGCAGACTAGGCAGCTCTTTTTCAGCGTATACCATTGTCGCTGCGCCGCGCGGCGGAATATAAAATGACGTATTGACGACAAACTCGGCATCAGAAGTATTCCCTTGACCCACCTGCTGGTAGAAATGCTTGAAGTAATAGTTTTCGTTCACGAGCTTATTGATGTTTGGCGTAATTTCTTTCCCGTCTATTTTCAAATTAACAAGGAAGTTTTGGAACGATTCCATTTGAATAATAATAACGTTTTTACCGGCCGCCTTTTGCCAAAGCTCGGCAGCTGCCGGCTGCTCGATTTTTTTGACCGTATTAATTTTTTGCTGTGTGATATGGTTAGGATCAACAAATTCAATATCTTTGTTTTTGAAAATCATATACGCTTCATAATTGAGAATACCCATTTGCTCCGCCTTCACAATTTCATTCATGCTGGCGCGGTTGGGCAAAATGTTGAACAAGCATAGGGCAATCGATATGCTGAACAGTGACAAGACGAGTCGTCTGCTTTCCTTGCGCATGCCCGCTTTCTTCCAATTCAGAGCCTTCTTCGGGCGGAACAAGACAACCGCCATAATGATTATATCAATGAAAATGAGCAGGTAATAAGGATCCATGAGCGAAAATACGCTGTTCTTGACCGCCGTGACCTGATTCACCTGCTCGAGCGCGAGATAAGTGACGATAACGCCGTAATACTTGTAATACATAATGACTGCAAACAGGATCAATGTCATAAGTAAATTGGCAACTAAATAATAAACGAGCTTGCGCTTGGAAGCGAACCATTCTATTAAGCAATAGACGATAAGTACAAATGGGATTTCTTTTAAGATCGTGGTCCAGGAGAATCCATCCTCAAAGATGACCATCCACGCCAAGTAGCTTTTGAGAAGCATGATAAATGAGAAAAATAGTATAGGACGAGTGCTCAACAGTCGTTTCGGAGTTAAAAAGGACATATAACCGCCTACCTTTCACAGCAAAAACAGGCCGTCTCACAGAGCCAGCCGCCTGCTTATTGTCATATATAAAAGTACTTTAAATTCTTATCCATTATGCTCCTAAATATAGTCAGATGTCAAAAGGCAAAAGCCTCCTCTATGTTCCTTCAACAAATATGGGCTAGATTGAAACATTGCGCGCGATTTAGTAGTCTAATAAGGTGCGGGAAAACATGAACCCACCAATAAACCTCATCTCATGAAATAGATGTATATGTAATTGACAACTTGGAGGCTCAGCATGAAAAAAAGAAAAAGAAGGCTTTTGCTATTTGCTATCGTATGCGCGGCTATGATCGTTGGCTACAATTTGATGAAGGAGAATGAGTCGGTGACGATTCCCCTGAAGGAAACTGCGGCGGAGGCTGGAACGCAGGAGAGCGGCGGAGAGGTGCAGGGGGAACTTGGAGCGGGCGCAATGGATCAGGCTGCGGAAGAGGAAGCGGCTGCGACTGAGGAGCCAGCGGCAAGCGGTGATGAACGAAACGGCCAAGCAGCAGCAACGACCGATGCTTCTGTGTCTTCTACTAGCGGACAAGCTGAGGTAACCGAGGATGGTTTGGCTGTTATTGCCGAGCCTGCAAATATTGCGGTGCTCGTGAATAAGCAGCATAAGCTGCCCGAGGATTATAATCCATCAGACTTAGAGTATCCCGATGTTCGTTTTTTATTTTCAGAGAAAATAGAAAAACGTAAACTGCGTAAGGAAGCAGCTGAGGCGCTCGAGAAGATGTTCGCGGCAGCGGAGGATAACGGTATTCATTTGGCAGGCGTTTCTGCTTATCGTTCGCACAGCACACAGAAGACGTTGTTTGCGCGTTATGTTGATCGTGATGGGCTTGAGAAGGCCAGAACATACAGCGCTTTTCCCGGCACTAGCGAGCATGAAACGGGCTTAGCCATTGACGTATCCGGCAGCGATGGCAAATGCGCGGCAGCAGATTGCTTTGCGAATACGGAGGAGTCGCAGTGGCTGGAGGCGCATGCGCACGAGTACGGCTATATAATCCGTTATTTGAAGGGTAAGGAAACCATTACCGGCTATCAGTATGAGCCTTGGCATTTGAGATATGTGGGAATGGAGCTTGCTGAAGAGCTTGAAGCAAGCGGCGAGACGCTGGAGGAATATTACGATGCCGTCCCTGTGAACAGCTAGCTAAAGCACTGTAGCGGCGCAAGCTTTGCGAAAAGACCTGCGCTGCATGCTAGTGGTGAGGCACCTCTTTAGAGCTTTGGTTCAAAGGTTTTGCAATCTGTTTCTTCAGAGTGGCTGGCTTGCTTGCCGCGGCTGACTACATAAATAGAAGATGCCGCGCATTGATTCCCTGCCGCCCAATATTTGCACGAATTGACTTCACACAATACATCCTTGGCCATTGAGTATTCACCTCCACAGCTATAGGATAGGCAAACGATATATCGTTTTATACCTATACACAGTAAGAAGGCAGCGTTTATGTTGCGTGCTCGGGCCTAATCCATCTCATAAATTGAACCCGACTTGCTGGCATAAAGCTCAGCATACACCTTCTCGGCATAAGCATCGGTCATGCCCGAGATATAGTCCGCTACGAAACGCGGCCAGCTCCACCTGTTTTTATGATGCTCATAATTTTCGATCCAATCCGGCGGAATAATGAGCCGTCCGTAATCCGGCACCTTAAAGCTGTCCCAGAGCCGGCGGACCATAATTTCACTGCGCATTTGCAGTCGCTGCACGCGGAAGTCCTTGATAAGCGTTACCCAAGCAAGCTTCTTCAATATTTCCATTGTACGGAGCAATTCGATATCCTGCTGCCCGTTATTGACGAACGTAACCTTCTTCCAGCCGCGTGTTTGATCGTCAATAATGCCAACCTTCCCTGCAAAAATACTCACCCAGCGCGCTTTCATCTCCCGCCTTGTACGGGACGATTCGCGGTCGCAGCTTACATATAAGGCTTCCCACTGCTCAAGGTAGGAAGCGAGCACGCGCTTCACCATAGCCGGAATATCGACTTCGCCCCAGCCGATGCCTGTATTCCCCTTATCATCGACAATTTCCTGAACGAGATGGTCAATGAGCCTGCTGTCCTCGAAAAATGTGCGATTCATTTGAATTTTGCCGGCGCGGATACCATCCTCGATGTCATGGGTGGAATACGCGATATCATCGCAAAGGTCCATCAGCTGCGCCTCCAGCGTCGAGCAGCCAATTGGCATGCCCCATAAACGGCGAAGCTGTTCAATTTCGCCCCACTCCGTGCCGTAGACACCCTTTAGTCTGCCAGGCTCATCAAGCCCAAACGGGTACTTGTTAACCGCTAGCAGAACAGCAGCCGTCAAATCAAGGCCGCTTCCGCTGCCTGCTCGTTTCTCTAGAAACATCAGAATTCGAAAGTTTTGCGCATTTCCTTCATAAGGAATGCCATATTCCTCCATGAGCAGATGATTAAGCACCTCCTCACCCTTATGACCAAATGGAGGATGCCCAAGATCATGCGCGAGTGCGGCAATCTCCACAACCGCCGGATCCAATACGAGGCCCGGGTGCTCCTTGCGCGATAGAAACTCGTATTGCTTGCCAAGCCGGCGGGCGACCTCGCGCGTAATTTGAGACACCTCAAGGGAATGCGTCAATCTTGTTCTATAGTAATCACCTGAGCCTGCGCCGAACACCTGGGATTTTCCTTGCAGACGCCGAAAGGCAGGAGATTGAATCAGTCTTGCGTAATCGCGTTCATATTCATCGCGTTCTTCACTGAAGGTTCCAAGCGTTTTCTCATCAAGCCGCAGTTTTCGTTTATCCATCGTAGTCCCTCCAATACCTCTTGTGCTTGTTGAGATTGTAGCATATTTTCATGCTTGAACATAAATCTTCCATAGAGTATGATCGCATTAACTTGTAGAGATGACTGAGGTGCTATAATGACATGGCTATTATGCAAAATGCATACGCACTAATTACGCTGCTTAATATTTTTTTGGCGCTGACTGTTATTTTTCTCGAACGTCGGAATGTCAGTACCACCTGGGCTTGGGTGATGGTGCTGTTCTTTATTCCAGTCATCGGATTTATACTGTATCTGATTTTGGGGCAGAAGGTTCGGAAAAGAAAGCTGTACAAGCTGCTCGGCGACAGCCAGCGAATTATTGAGCACACGGTGGAACGGCAGAAACGCCAGCTTCGTGATCGAGAGCTCGTATTCCAAGATCGGGCGACACAGGATTATCAGGACATGATTTATATGAATTTGAAAACAAGCTATGCGGTGTTTACGAGCAATAATAGCGTTGAAATCTTTACCGAGGGCACTCAGAAGTTCGATGCCTTGCTGCAGGACATGAAAGAGGCCAAACATCATATTCATCTCATGTACTACATTGTTCGAGATGACGAACTGGGCAGAAGACTGGTGAAGGCCCTGGCTGAAAAGGCTGCTGAGGGCGTAGAGGTTAAATTTTTGTATGATCATATCGGGAGCACGAATCTGCCAAGACGATATTTCAATGAGCTGAAGGCAGCGGGTGGCCGGGAAGCGGCATTTTTTCCATCGCGTATTCCTTATCTTAATTTGAAGATTAATTATCGCAATCATCGCAAGCTTGTTATTATTGATGGTCATGTGGGCTATATCGGCGGTTTTAATATCGGGGATGAGTATCTTGGACTGGATGAGCATTTCGGCGAGTGGCGGGATACGCATTTGAAGGTGCGGGGCAATGCGGTGCTGCAAATGCAGGCGCAGTTTCTTATGGACTGGAATCTCGCAGCCTCCAGCAAAATCGAGCTGAATGAGCGTTATTTCCCTATTATTAGCGAAGAGACGGGTACAATCGGTATGCAGCTGGTGGCGAGCGGTCCGGATACGGAGTATCAACAAATTAAGGATGCTTACATCAAAATGATCTATGCGGCCAAAGAAACAATTTGTCTGCAGACGCCTTATTTCGTGCCAGATGAGAGTCTTATGGCCGCTCTGAAGATCGCGGCCCTATCCGGCGTCGATGTCCGGATTATGCTGCCCAGCATGCCAGATCATTTCTTCGTGTATTGGGCGACTCATTCGTATTTGGGAGAGCTGCTGTCAGGCGGAGTCAAATGCTACATGTATGAGAAAGGCTTTCTCCATGCCAAGACGCTTGTCATTGACGGCAAGGTGGCGTCCGTTGGCACGGCTAACCTCGATATTCGCAGCTTTAAGCTGAATTTTGAGATGAATGCGTTTATCTATGATACGCAGACAGCAGCGGAACTGCAACGTATATTTGAAATTGATCAGGAGCATAGCAAACTGCTCACCATCGAGTTGTATCAAGCTCGTCCTTTGATGAATCGCTTTAAAGAATCGATTTCAAGATTGCTCAGTCCGATTCTCTAAAAACATAAAAACACGTACGAAGGGATTCTGCTTATCGATGATAACCAGAATCCCTTCACGTGCTTGTTAAACAACTATTCAATTTATTCTAACGCTCCAATCCGCTTCTAAACACTGCTTAATCTCTTTTCCTTTCGACTTGTTACAAACCATTTCGACCTTGATCCATAAGCTTACCGACCTTAATCAAATTTCTTTTGATTTGCTACAAATCCTTTCCCTGTTGATAAGTACCTATCAAGTAACCGTGTATTACTGTAACGCTCTAAACTTATTACTTACTTACAACTTACAAGAATCATCCTGCTTTATTGCTAAACCGGGTCCCCGCATGTCCTAATTGCTAACTCGCTATCGATCTCCGAGTTTCAGAGACATGCTTCGCTAACGTAGTCCAATGGGCTATCCCCTTTCGCTTGGTATAGGCTAAGTATACAACATTGTTTGAATTTTGTAAATATTCAGTTTATTTGTTTCGACAAAAAAATTGTAACCGCTTCATAGATTCCGTATGATAGTAGTAGTAGTAACGGGTTGAGTCTTGCAAGCAAGACTGTAAATTCAGGTGGAGAGAAGGTTGTATGCGATGCAATGTGAGAGCTGTCTGGTGGAAGAGAAGGGATATAGCGTCTACTTTGATAAACGTTCGGAAGCGGCGTTTCTCGACAAGTACGTAGCGAACTATCCAGCTTCGCAGCAAGTTAAAATCAATGACCAGTTTTATTGGCTGCATGAGAAACTATTTTATAATATGCTTGATTATGCACTTGCACACTTGAACGTTGGCGGAATCAAGGCTGTAGAAGCGAAGCGAGAAGCGGCTTCAGCTGCCATCGACAGGCTGCGGCCTATTGAGCAGTTCCAGCAGGAGCGTGATGCGCATTGGATCGATGACGTCATTCGCAAGCCATCTATTCAAACCTATTACCAGCCTATCGTTGCGATGAAGGGATCCGACGTTGAACCGATTGGTTTTGAACTGCTGTCACGGGGGTTGTCGGCGGATGGGAAAATGATTTCCCCATACGATATGTTCGAGGCTGCTAAGCAGCGAAATCGTTTGTTCGCGCTCGACCGAGCATGCCGTTTGGAAGCGGTAAGGAATGCGGGACAAGTAAAGGGGAAGATGGCGTTTATTAACTTTTTGCCAACTTCTATTTATAATCCGCAGCATTGCTTGCAATCTACCGTTAAGCTGGTTGAAGAGATCGGCATATCGCCGGAATCCATAGTATTTGAGGTTGTGGAAAGCGCCGAAGTGAAAAATCTGGAGCATCTGAAGAGCATTCTGAACTATTATCGTGAATATGGGTTCCGATACGCGCTCGATGATGTTGGGACAGGCTTTAACAGTGTTGAGGTGCTTGCCGAGCTGGAGCCTGATGTTGTGAAGCTGGCAATGGAGTTTGTGCAGGGTGTCAGCAATGATCCTGCCAAACGGAAGGTAGCTATGGAGGTAGCGAAAATTGCCGGGGACAAAGGGGCGAAATTATTGGCCGAAGGCATCGAGAGCCGCGATGACATGGAAAGTCTTAAGGAGCTTGGATATGAGTGGTTCCAAGGGTACTATTTCGGTAAGCCAACAGCGCAGCCGCAGTTAGTTGGATTCTGATTATACATAAAATTGAAGCCTGACAGCTGCAAGAAGCTGTCAGGCTTTTTTCCTGCGACTATCTATAACGGCAGCTGAGGATGCTATTTTAAAGGTTGACCAAATATGAATATATATTTATACTTAGTCTAAATCATTAAAATGAAGGCGGGTTGGCATGATGAACAAAATCAATTTGACGGTGCAGCGTAAAGCGATTTTTGAAGTGGTACAGCATGCGCAAGACCATCCAACGGCAGCCGATGTCATTGAGAGACTGCGCGGCAAGGGCTTTAACTTCGCATATGGAACGGTATACAATTCTTTGCGTTATTTAACAGATGTCGGATTAATTCGCGAGCTGAAGCTGGGTGAAACGGTAAGCCGTTATGATGCCCGAACGGACGAGCACCAGCATATCGTATGCACAAAGTGTGGAAGAGTAGATGAGGTGCTCGCTGATTTGCCGGAGGAATGGCTGAAGAAGGTGGCTCTGGAAACGAAATATACGATCGAGCATGCACAGGTCGTTTTAGAGGGGGTTTGTGAGCAATGCGCGATGACAAAATAATGCTGACAGATGAGATAAATATAAGTGTGAGCGCCGTATTCGACAGTCTTGATCCAGCAAGCTATTCCGGAGATAAAGAGGTTCAAAGCGGGACGCTCTGTTCGCTAACGCAGCGGATAATGATTATTAGCCCGCTGCCCGAGCGCGTGAAGAGCCTGCTCATAGCGCTTTCTGCGGAATGCTTCGACGTGTTTTCCTTGCATGATTTCAACAAGAACATGCTGCAAAGCCTGCAGCCGGAGCTTCTCGTTTATGATGCCATCCCCGTTATTAACACATCAGACGGAAACACTTTGCAAGCAGGACAGGAGCTGCTGCAGTCAGCCGAGCGTCACGCTGTGCCGGTTCTCGTCCTGCTGGATCAACAATCCTTTGATAAGCGTGAGACAGCTGCCCTTGGAGCAGCGGAGCTTCTTGTATGGCCGGCGAAGCCGGAGGAGGCCGTTCAGCTGATTAATCGCATGCTTCAGAATCGACCTGCAGTCGCAATGAACATGCTCACCGAGGATATCCGCGTGTTTAAGGACATTCGCATCGATTTAAAAAAAATGACGGTTGATCGCGGCGGCTGCCGCATCGAACTGACAAAGACGGAATACGATCTGCTGCTTCATTTTATCTCGTCGGACGGCTCGGTCCTCTCCCGTGAATCGCTGCTAGACAATGTATGGGGGCTGCAGTACTTCGGAGGCAGCAATCTGGTGGATGCCCATATTAAGAGCTTGCGCAAAAAGCTTAAGGACAGCGCGGTTTCACCACGGTACATTGTAACTGTACGCGGCGTGGGTTACCGAATTGCGGATGGCCACGACCATTAACAATAAACCTAAAAACTGGCGCATGCTCCTAGTGAGCATGCGCCAGTTTTTCATGAAATGGTCATTGTTCCATTATGAGTTTCATAAATTATAAGCCGTCAAAGTGTCGATTCTACTACAATCTGTTGTAAGGTTTACGATTTGCAAATATAATATAGTTAAATTGAACTATATAATGCTCAATCGAAACGGCAAACCTATTGAAAAGTAGGGACGCAAAGCTATGGACCTAAGGAAGAACATTCTATGGCCGCCAAGTTACCGAAGGTGAGGTGATTCCTATGTCAGATCATATGAGTGAGCAAGAAATATTGAATTTATTAAAGATACTCGACCAAGATTCTCGAGCAGAGGAAAGAGAAGGGATAAGGGCATCTTCAACAACTGATCTTAACATAGATGATAAGGTAGAGAACGGATATATTAAGGTTGAATATGGAAAAATTATTGTTATGAATCCGTTAAACGGGGGGAAGTTCCCGGTCATCAAGGCAAAGCCTCCTGTTAGGCTGTTTGTCGATGAACAAGAGATCTTTACAGAGGCAAAGGTTACTTCTGAAAGCGTAATAGATTGGAAAGTCGAAGAGCAGTGCCTATTTCAAGTGTCGGTATCCGAAAATAAGATTAATGCATTTTTAACCATCCATCGACCAAAGAGATATGCGTGGTCGTTAGCGGAAAAGGCGCCGGCATTGGAAGTAACACTTATAGCGGAGGAAGATACATCAATCATTTTAGAAACAGTGAATCTGCAAGATGTTCTTACAGAAATTGAAAATAAAAATATTAGGATAAATCTTGATGTGCCAGCTGTGCAAATGGAGATCCTTCAGCCTTCATATCGACCTGTGAAAATTGCGGAAGGCAAACTCCCTGTTCAAGGCCAAGATGCCCAGTTGGATCTGTTCTTTTCAGAAAATATCGAGAATATTTTTACCGAGGTAAGAGGTGTAGTTGATTATAAAAATTATGTAAACATTCCTTCCGTCAAAAGAGGAGATGTCATTGCGAAGAAAACCCCGCCTGTTGAAGGGCAGGCGGGGTATGATGTGTATGGAAATGTGTTGCCCTCCGATCCGGTCAATGACATTCGTATTGCAGGGAAGGATAACGTGGAAATTACAGCAGATTCCACTGTCATCGCTCTGAAAGGGGGGAGACCTCGAGTTACGGGGAATCAGATAAAATACTTTGATATTAATACTGCTTATTTAGTACCCGGTAATGTTGATTTACAAACCGGAAATATTGTATTTTCCGGTGACGTGATTGTCTACGGTGATGTTATGGATAACATGATTATTGAATCGCTTGGGAATATTTACGTGGCTGGCAGTGTTTTTAATTCGACCTTAACCGCTACGGGAAGTATTGCGGTAAAGGGAAACGTCATAGGAAGCAATTTGTATTCTGGATATTTCGGGATGTTATACAACAGGCTTTATAACAGTTCTAAACAATTAAAGGACATTCTCGAGAAAATGATGGAAAGCGTAAAAATGTTACTCCATGAAACAGGCAAGAAGAATATACAGATACGATATGGGCAGGTGCTGCTGCTCATTACGGAGAGTAAATACCAGCAAGTATGGGGTATTGTGAAGGAACTGCTTGGCGTGATTTCAAGTATACAGTCTTATAATAAAGACGCATTGCAGCAACTGAAATACTATTTGGATTTATTTTTGCAGCCCACTAAAATTGTTGAGATGATGACAGCTCCGAGAATGGAAGATTTTATGCGTGTTTTGAAGGAAGCCTTCATGAGAATCGCATTAAGTCAGGAATCACATGTTCAGATCAACATTAACCAAGGTCAAAAATCCACATTAAAGTCGAATGGGGATATTCTGATTCGAAGAGAAGGCGTAATCCAATGTGATCTTTACTCAGCAGGGAATATCATTTTCTTTTTGGATAACTCCGTATGTCGAGGTTCCAAGCTTGAAGCGGGAGATACCATATCTGCCATGTATGTAGGGGGTATTACGGGAGCTGCCACCATTCTTAAGGCAACCAAGAAAATCGTTATTAAGAAAATGTTTGAAGGTCGAGTCATCGTGGACCGGTACAGTATGGATATATTTGAGCCGGTTGAAGATCAGACGTTTGATCGCAACAGTTTAAAACGAATGGCTTAAGCAGAGTATTTATCGAGCTAAGTTATCGGACTGCTGGTGAGCCGCTTTTCCAGGTGAATCCCCATTTGCGCATCATATCGTTTTGAAGTACGATAAGAGAAATAAAAGGGCATCTACACCAGGAAAATGGGGGTAGGGACAGGTGATGCTGTCTACAGAAATGATCCAGGCCGGCTCGATCATCGTATCGCTGCTAGCGTTTACTGCACTTATGATCCTTCGCTTGCGGGCGGGAAAACAACCGACCTCCCTGCGGAAAATCATCATCCCTCCGCTGGGTATGGCTACCGGATTTATCATGTTCGCCTTCTCGGCCACGCATATTCCGTGGTTGTGGGGGTTATCCGCATTCGGTACAGGATTGCTGATCTTCGCATTTCCTTTAATAGTGACTACGAGATTGGAGCGGGTGCAGTCCGAGATTTATGTGAGACGCTCCAAAGCATTCCTGTTCATTATGATCACGCTTTTTGCGGTGCGGCTATCGCTTCATAGCGTCGTGGAGCAATATATGTCGATCCCGCAGACGGGAGCAATCTTCTATCTGGTTGCGTTCGGCATGATTATTCCATGGCGTCTTGCTATGGTGAGCGACTATATGAGGCTGCAAAAGGTAGAGTCGTAGGCTGTGAGGGGAAAACGAATAGGAATTCGAAGTTTATAACGGGTAAAACGAATGAAAAGAACCGCTTTCTTCTAGCCAATGGCTATTAGGGGAAGTGGTTTTTTTGTCATCGTTTATAGTATGCCCAGCATCCGTTTGTTTGACAGCTTGTTTACTGGCGTGGTATTCTTGTTATATTATAAATTGCATACAATTAAATTTTCTAAAATGTATATCGAACTAGAGGAGGCAGTCAGCAATGAGTATTCATTCTTTTGAAGTAGAGACGATCCATGGTGAACAGGTGAGCATGGAACAATATAAGGGAAAGGTATTAGTCGTGGTAAATACTGCAAGTAAATGCGGATTTACACCGCAATATGCCGATTTACAAAAGCTGTATGTGGAGTACAAAGAGCAAGGACTGGAAATTCTCGGCTTCCCAAGCAATCAGTTTGGTGAACAGGAGCCAGGCGCGAATTCGGATGTGCAGAGCTTCTGCGAAATTAATTACGGTGTGACCTTCCCCTTGTTTGCGAAGACTGATGTGCGTGACAGGACAGCTCATCCTCTTTTCAAATACTTGACAGAGGAGGCGCCCTTTGAGGGCTTCAATACAAATGAACCAAGCGGCAAAATGCTGAATGCCTTCCTACAGGAGGAGCTCCCTCATTACCTTGAGGGCAACTCGATCAAATGGAACTTCACAAAATTTCTGATCGATCGGGAAGGCAACGTCGTCAATCGTTTCGAATCGACCACTGAACCAATTGATATGAAGGCTGCTATTGAGCAATTGCTGTAGTGCTCCCTCACCCAAAAATGAAATTGATGGGACTTCATGGCGAAAAACGCCCCATTTATTGGTTATTTCCGTCGATTAAGAGCAGTGTATGACGTTTTCCGTTTGTTCATAGCGGGCTTTGGAGTGATCTAACAGCTCGCCCAGCGACGTTGCGAAGCGATTACGGACCGAGGACGACAACGGAAACAGAGCGAGTGGGTCAGAGCGGTTATACCATTTGATGAAGTCTGACGGAGTACGATTATTTATCAGATCAACTTCATATTGGCGCACTAGTCATTCAATCGGGCGCAAGCCGAAATAACAGTGTGAAAATGGATAGAAACGGCATTGCCGTTCTGTCCATTTTTTTATGCCGAGGTGGATGGGAAGCATCGGCTTAAAGTCGTTGCTATTTAATTTATAAAAGTTTTAAATGTGCAAAAAAAATATAATAAATCGAAAGTATGTGAAGGCGTAATATATACCTTTATCTTGATATTACTTGTTTTATTTATATATTAAAAACAAAATGGCCATTTTTTATTTTAGGTGATTACATATCAAAATTTAAGAGATAGATTATGGCAATGAGCGAGCACAGAGCAAAGTGTTTTAGTGCAACGTCTTTTCTTTACTTGTCAATCCAAAGGGTGAAACTGTGACATAAAAAATCAGGCGAGAACGCAGTGTGCAAACAGATATATTTTTAAAAAACTGGTTATACTACCCATCAAATCGATGAATTTCTCGTCGCAAGCATCTAATTGTGGGGTGATCAGCAGCGTGAAGGAGCAAAGCAAGGGAGAGAGATTTTCGTCCTCGGGGTTTATATTGGCGGCAATAGGAAGCGCAGTCGGGCTGGGGAACATGTGGAAGTTTCCTTATATCACGGGCTTATATGGGGGAGCGGCATTTTTTTTGCTCTTTATCGTATGTTTGCTTGTAGTCGGAATACCGGTGCTGCTTGCAGAGCTTACGGTTGGCAGAGGAGGGCGCGGTAATCCATCAACCTCGCTTTTTCGTCTCAGCGGCAGTAAGTTTTGGGGCAGGCTTGGATTTATCGCCATATTGGGCCCCTTCATCATCTTA
Source organism: Paenibacillus praedii (assembly GCF_049725345.1). NCBI lineage: Bacteria > Bacillati > Bacillota > Bacilli > Caryophanales > Paenibacillaceae > Paenibacillus > Paenibacillus praedii. The sequence goes on from NZ_JBMWAM010000004.1 coordinate 69,078, forward strand.
TCCTTTTATGCGGTAGTGGCAGGATGGACGCTGCATTACGCAGTCCTGTCGTTTACGGGCAGGCTGTTTGCAAGTGAGGATTTCGCTGGTCTATTTAGCGAGTTTGTCGGGGGCTGGATGCCGGTCGTATGGCAATTTATCGTGATGCTTCTGACAGGAGCAATCATCATGCGAGGCGTATCGGCTGGAATCGAAAGGTTTAATAAGGTACTTATACCGGGACTGGTTGTTTTACTGGTGGTGCTTGCCATTCGGGCATTGACGCTTCCTGGAGCGGGAGAGGGGGCAGCCTTTTTCCTGAGGCCCGACTTTTCTAAGCTAACGGCTGAATCGGCGCTTGTTGCACTTGGGCATGCCTTCTTCTCTTTATCGCTGGGCATGGGCGCGATGATCACCTACGGAGCTTATGTCGATAAACGGCAATCGCTTGGGGGTGCCACGCTGGCAATCGGGCTTGGCGATCTGATCTACGCTTTTCTGGCGGGGCTAATTATTTTTCCGACGACCTTTGTTTTCGGGCTCGAGGCTTCTCAAGGACCGGGGCTCGTCTTCGTCGCTTTGCCTGCAGCCTTCTCTGCCATGCCGTTAGGGGCATTATTCGGCGGCTTATTCTTCGTGCTGCTTGCGTTCGCAGCGCTCACCTCGGCGGTATCCTTACTCGAGGTGCCCGTTGCTTTTGTTCGGGATGTATTTGGCTGGAGCCGCGGGCTTTCGACTGTTGTACTAAGCTTGCTATGTTTCCTTGTTGGAGTGCCACTAGCCTTGTCATTAGGAAGCAAGGCACCATGGCTCACATTCGGCGGCAAGTCGTTATTTGACTGGGTCGATTTTGTCTGCTCCAATATCGTACTGCCGCTTGCGGGATTGGTTATTACCTTATTTGTAGGTTATGTATGGCGCGGCGCGGCCGAGGAGTCAGGTCTCTCGGCCTGGTGGTTCCGGTTATGGCTATTCATGCTGCGATACGTCGCACCTTTGCTCGTTTTGCTCGTATTTCTCTATTCAGCAGGCATTCTGAAGATCTAAGCTGTTCGTCACCTGTTACCGTCCATTGGGACTTGTTTACCTATTCCTATTAGTGCAGGCGTTAAGGAAGCCGTTCAGAGATATAGAGTATTATAATTTCGGCAAAATTTGTGTATTATAAGAGGATGAATATTTTCCGTAGGAAAGGTTGGTCGCAGATGGAGAATACAGTGGAGAATAAGTCCTCATCCTCTAATTTTATTAAAACCATAGTAGTAGAAGATTTGAAGAGCGGCCAGGTGCAGGAGGTTGTCACCCGCTTTCCGCCGGAGCCGAACGGCTATTTGCATATTGGTCACGCGAAATCGATCTGTCTAAACTTTGAGCTCGCCGATGAGTTCAAAGGCAGAACGAACCTTCGCTTCGATGATACGAATCCGCTGAAGGAAGATACCGAGTATGTGGAATCCATTCAAGAGGATGTCCGCTGGCTCGGCTTCGAGTGGGACGAGCTTCGTTTCGCTTCCGATTATTTCGAAGAGCTTTATAATCGGGCCGTGTTGCTTATTAAGAAAGGTAAAGCGTTTGTCTGCGATCTGAATGCAGAGCAAATGCGCGAGTACCGGGGCTCGTTGACCGAGGCGGGTAAGGAAAGCCCTTATCGCAACCGCAGTGTGGAGGAAAATCTAAATCTGTTCGCGCGTATGCGCGCAGGCGAGTTTAAAGATGGCGAGCGGGTGCTTCGCGCCAAAATCGATATGGCGTCGCCGAACATTACGCTGCGTGATCCTGTTCTGTATCGTATTTCGCACACGCATCATCACCGGACGGGCGACGCTTGGTGCATCTATCCGATGTACGATTATGCACATCCGCTTAGCGATGCGATTGAGGGAGTTACGCATTCGATCTGTACGCTGGAATTTGAAGATCACCGTCCTCTGTACGATTGGACGATCGCGGAATGCGAGATGGATGCAACGCCGCGTCAATACGAATTTGCTCGTCTGAACGTGACGAATACGGTGATGAGTAAGCGTCTGCTGAAGCAATTGGTAGACGAGGCGGTTGTAGCAGGCTGGGACGATCCGCGCATGCCGACGATCAGCGGACTTCGCCGCAAAGGCTACACGCCGGAAGCGCTGCGCGCGTTCTGCCGCGAGATCGGGGTTTCGAAGAGCAACAGTCTTGTCGATGAACGGAATCTGGAGCATTTTATTAGAGAAGATCTTAAGCTGAAGGCGCTTCGCACGATGGCTGTCGTTCGTCCGCTCAAAGTGGTCATAACGAACTATCCCGAGGGTCAAACCGAGCTGCTGGATGCGGAGAACAATGCGGAGAACGAAGCGATGGGAATCCGACAAATTCCGTTCTCACGCGAGATTTACATTGAACAGGACGATTTTATGGAAAATCCTCCGAGCAAATATTTCCGTCTCTTCCCCGGCAATGAAGTGCGCCTCAAGCATGCGTATTTCATCGTCTGCCAAGAGGTGGTCAAGGACCAAGGCGGCAACGTTATCGAGCTGCGCTGCACGTATGATCCAAAAACGAAGAGCGGAACAGGGTTTAACGAGCGTAAGGTAAAAGGCACGATCCATTGGGTTGAGGCGTCGCAAGCGGTGCCTGCCGATTTCCGGTTGTTTGAGCCGCTCATTACGAGTGAAGCGGAGGAGGAAGGCAAGCCGTTCCTCGAGTGCATTAACCCGAATTCCCTTGAGGTGCTGCAAGGCTTCGTCGAGCCTAACATGAAGGATGCCAAGGGCGGCGACAAGTTTCAATTTTTCCGTCACGGCTACTTTAATGTCGATTCAAAGGATTCCACCTCTGAGAAGCTGGCCTTCAACCGGATCGTATCGCTGAAGAGCTCGTTCGATCCGTCCAAAGCCTAAGCTGAACGCAACCTGCAGCCCGCCGAGCATCACTTACTCGGCGGGCTTTCTTTCTATATTATAAGGAGGTTGAAAAATGAAACAGCGGCAGGAGATTGTCGGCTTGATTTTGGCGGGCGGACAAAGCTTGAGGATGGGCACAGACAAAGCAATGCTGCAGATGAATGGGCGGCCGCTGCTCTATCGGCTTGTTCAGCAGCTATACGCACTAACAGCATCGATCACGGTTTCCATAGGCTCCCTGGAACGGGAAACGGGATATCGTGAAGCGCTTGGCGAATATGCTAATGAAGTAGAATTTGTGGTTGACCGCTTTCCCGGCTGCGGACCGCTATCGGGCTTACACGCGGGCTTGTCTCATATAAAGGCCGAATATGTATTCGTTATCGCATGCGATATGCCAACGTTATCGCTGCCGGTGTTCCAGTTGCTAGCAACACATAGAGAGAGCGGCGCCGATGTGATTCATACTGCGGGTCAGCCCTTCCATGCGCTTTATCACACAAGAACGTCCGAGCAAATACAAGCAGCGCTCGAAGCAAAAGACTATCGATTAATGAGCCTGCTTCGTCAGCTTCACACCGCAGAGCTTCCTTCCTTAGAAACGGATTCCTCTACCTTATTCGCAAATTTGAATACACAAGATGATTATAAGAGGTATTTGGAGAAATATTTGGAGGCTTAAGCAACACTTAAAAGGTTTAAAAAGGGGAGGGCAAAGAGATGGCAAGCATGTCCAGTCAACAGTATGAAATCGTCGATGCGCAGCTAAGTGATTTGGCGCGGATTGTTGACATATATAACTCGACAATCGCAAGCAGGATGGTGACGGCCGATTTGGAGCCGGCAACAGTGGAGAGCAAGCGGGCTTGGTTCGATGAGCATTCGCCGGATTTTCGGCCATTATGGGTGCTTCGTATAGACGGGGAAATTGCCGCTTGGTTTAGCTATCAATCGTTTTACGGAAGGCCCGCTTACAATGCGACAGCTGAAATCAGCATTTATATCGCGCCGGAATATCGCGGCCGCGGCTTAGGCTCCATCCTGATAGAAAAGGCGATTAAGGAATGCCCGCGTTTAGGACTGACTGCGCTGGTCGGCTTTGTGTTCGGACATAATGAGCCCAGCCTGATGCTGCTGCGCAAATTTGGCTTCGAGCAGTGGGGGCTGCTGCCGAAAGTAGCAGTGCTGGACGGCGTGGAACGCGATTTGGTCATCTTGGGGAGGCGTTTATGAAGCGAACCTTGTGGTAAGCGATATTCATGGGATGCCGGACATCTGGTTTGGCGATTATTTTCCGGCAGCGTTATTTCGGTGAGGGTTGATGTTTCATTGGCGGTCCTAGAGCTATATCCTGCACTCTGCACTACTATCTTCAATCCTGTTGATGTTAATATAGAAGCAATGATTCAAAATGCTTAATAAGGAAAGGAAGATCAACCCTTGAGTAAATTTTGGAGCCCGCTAGCGGCGTCGCTGGTCCCTTACGTGCCAGGCGAGCAGCCGAAGGACAAGACGTATATTAAGTTGAATACGAACGAAAATCCGTACCCTCCTTCACCTAAGGTTATAGAGGCGATCAAGGCTGCGGCGGACGCTGATCTGCGCTTATATCCCGACCCCACCTGCGAGGTACTCGTACAGGCGGCGGCCAACTATTATGGACTTCCCTCGCAGCAGGTATTCGTCGGCAACGGGTCGGATGAAGTATTGGCTTTTGCTTTCGCAGCCTTCTTCGATCCGGCGAAAAAGCTACTATTTCCGGATATCACCTACAGCTTCTATAAAGTGTACGCCAAATTCTATGGCCTGCAGACCGAGCTTATTCCGCTGGACCACCAGTTTAATGTGCAGGTGGAGCAATATGCTGGGGACAACGGAGGCATCATTATTCCGAATCCGAATGCCCCGACAGCGCAGCTGCTGCCGCTGGACGAAATCAGGAAGCTTCTTGATCGCAATCCGAATCAAGTCGTTATCATAGACGAGGCGTACATCGATTTTGGCGGGCAATCGGCTGTGCAGCTGATTTCGGAATATCCGAATTTGCTTGTCGTGCAGACGCTTTCGAAATCCAGATCACTCGCGGGACTTCGCGTCGGGTTAGCTTTTGGCAGCGAGGAGCTCATTGACGGGCTGAACCGAATCAAAAATTCATTTAACTCCTATACGCTTGATCGTCTTGCATTGGCAGGCGCAGTCGCTTCGCTCGAGGATGAGGCTTATTTCCGTGAAACCACGGATAAGGTCATCGCAACAAGGGATCGCGTCTCGGGCCAGCTTGCGGAGCTGGGCTTCAAGGTAACGTCTTCCAAGGCGAATTTTGTCTTTATCTCGCATCCTTCGTTAGCGGCGAAAGCCATTTTCCAGCAGCTGCGCGATAAGGGTGTGCTCGTTCGTTACTTTGATCAGCCGCGTATTGATGAATATTTGCGTGTCAGCATCGGAACAGACGAAGAGATGAATGCCTTTATTCGGGCGCTTCAAGAATTGACAGGCCAATAGATGAAGGAAAAAACGGAGGAGCAAGTCCTTGTTCGAAGATCAATGCGCTTGGTGCTGCTGCTGAGCGTGGTCTACGCGCTGGCAGGAAATATATTTTTTTATTCTGGCTATTATAATAACAACGTTATTGAGTGGAGCTATTTGATAAGCGTCATAATGATTATTGCCTTTGCGTTACCGGTCGTCATGCTGTTTCGGAATCGGCACTGGTATTTTCCGCTATTCATTTTTTTGTTTTGGATCCCCTTTAGCGTTCTGATTGCCTTTTTGCTGAGTCGTGTGCTTCCGCTCTCTGGGGAGCAGGATTTGGCGCTGATGCTTTTCTATTTCTTGATCTTAAATCTGATGGTTATCTTAGTCGGGATTGCGCTCGGGATGAGTATTAACGGATTTTTAATGCTTTGGAAAAAGCTGAAGCGTCCGACTGAATAAGACAACAATGAAAAGGAACGGTTCATTTCTGGCTATTAGCCTGGGAGAAACGTTCCTTTTTTGTGTTGACATTTTGTTCATTCAGGCTTAAAATATCGTTTAACTAACGTTCGTTAGGCAAGGGAACGAATGGCGTGTGATAGAGGTGGAAGATATGAATACGAATAGTTCTACAGCGCAACGTATTAAGCAGGCTGCTTTGACCATGTTCACAGAGTCGGGCTATGAGGGGGCGTCGCTCTCTGAAATCGCGAAGGCAGTGGGCATTAAGACGCCTTCAATCTATGCGCACTACAAGTCGAAGGAGCAGCTGTTCCTTCAGCTCATTCATGAGGTTATAGATGAAGAACGACAGCAGTATGCAGCGCTGCTTGAAGAGCTTGAGCGCGAGCCAGTCAAGGAGCAGATTTATCGGGTATTCGATTTTTTCACCGATCTGAGTCATTTGACGACCGGTCAGGCGTTTCTGAAGCGGACGATTCTAGTGCCGCCGCGTCATTTGCGGGAGCAGCTGAGACAGGATTTTTTGCGGCATGAGAACGGACTTACGGAAGGTCTGGCGGCAGTATTGACCCGAGGAATTGAGGGGGGGCTGTTTCCTGGAAAGGACAAGGAACGTATGATTGCGGTCTTTTACGTATGTGTGGATGGGCTGCTCGTGGAAAATCAATTATATGAAGAAAAGCTGTACGACGAAAGAAAACAAATGATTTGGTTAGCATTATGGCAGCTTTTGACGATGACACCAAGAGAGGATTGAACGCAAATGCCTTGGATTTTGTTGCTGCTGGCCGGTTTTCTAGAGATCGGCTGGACATTTGGCCTTAAATATTCAGAAGGCTTCACTCAGTTGGTGCCTAGCCTTGCTACGGTTGTGCTGCTTGGGGCGAGCTTTATGCTGTTCGCCAGGGCCATGCGGAGGATTGAGATTGGCGTCGCCTATGCCATGTTCACGGGAATTGGGACGGTGGGCACGGTTATTGCCGGTATTGTGGTGCTGAATGAACCCGCAGACTTCTGGCGGCTCTTCTTTATTGCCCTATTAGTAGCCGGTATTGTCGGATTGAAGCTTGTATCGAAGGAAAAACCTGCGTCGGCATCAAGCGAAGACAGTCGGGAGCATGAAAGGGCGGGGTCTTAATATGGCGTGGTTATTTTTGATTATATCAGGCCTCGGCGAGGTTGCAGGCGTAACCTTTATGAAGTTGTCTGACGGCTTCAGGCGCTGGAAGGGAACGATGGGGGCGATAGCGGCTGGTTTTGTCAGCTTCTATTTTTTATCGAAGGCGCTGCAGTCTATACCGATCAGTACGGCATACGGCATATGGACCGGTATTGGCTCCGTCGGCAGTGTGATACTTGGTATGTTCCTGTTCCGCGAATCGCGGGATTGGCGTAAGCTAGTATTCTTATCGATGATTATTATTGGGGTCATCGGCCTTAAAGTAGTCAGCGGCGAGCATTAAATCTGAACGGAATAATAAGACCGGGATGAGGGTTTAGCGGCCGTTTATCCCGGTCTTTATTTTCATTGCGCCGCGTCTTACAATGGTAAGGTACATCGTTACGCATGGTAAGAAGGGAGCGCCCCATATGATGGAGGAAAAGAGGGCTCAGGAGCTCATTGCGCTAACGGAGCAGTCGCTGCTCGTGGAGCTCAAGCTGAGAAGCATTGATCATGGGGAGCCTATTCAGGTCGATGCTGTGCCAAGGGGATGGAGTCTGCTCGGAGCGGGCAATTACGCGGGGGTGTTCACGCATCAGGAGCATTCGGATATTGCTGTTAAGGTATATGCGCCCGGCCGCGAGGGCTGGGAGAGCGAATGTGAGGTATACCGGCGGATTGGCAATCATCCTGCTTACTCTGTATGTTATCACGCGGGTGAACATAGAGGTCACCGCTATTTAATATTGAAAAGACTAAAGGGAAAAACGCTGTATCAGTGTGTACTGGAAGGTATCCCGATCTCGAAAAGTGTTATTGAAGACATTGACCAGGCGCTGGACTATGCCCGCTCGCGAGGACTTCATCCCCATGATGTACACGGTAAGAACGTCATGGTAAAGGAGGGGCGCGGCATTGTACTCGATATTTCTGATTTTCTCAAAGAAGAGCCGTGCATGATGTGGGACGACTTGAAAAAAGCGTATAATCGTATCTATATGCCTTTTTTATCCAAAAAACCAATTGCGGTACCTGAGTGGGTCATGAATGGCGTTCGTAAAGGTTACCGCTTGCTGAAGCATTCTTCAATCACGGGAAGCTCGTCTTAATCTTCTATTGAAAAGCAGCGGCTCCCGCAAAGGGGCCGCTGCTTAGCGCAGCCTTCGTCATACGTTGGCTTCATCGGTTTAATGCTCTTCATCGAATGTTTCGATCAGCTGCTTGGCTTTGTCAGCGTCCTTCTTCAGCACATGGATCCGTTTTAACGAATTGCCTTCAAGAGTAACCTTCGTTTTTAAGCCATTTGCTTTGAAATGCTCCTGCAGCCGATCAATTAATTCCGATCGAGAGCCACCTTCCGTTCGTACTGAACTCCAACGATTCCAAAATGCCATAATGCGTCTCACCTCGTTAAAGTTTTGCTAAGCAAAACTGATTAAGATGCACAATTTATATGTATTCTGTTCGGATTTGATCCATACCAAAATGTAGCGGAGAATAAGAGCGGTGGCGGTGTCGTATGCTAAGGAAGGGTTTCGGTGACCTGACTATTGACAAATGTAACTGTAACGGATAAAATTACAGTACAAAGCAGGGAGGCCCGTACACAGTGAACAGCGAATTTACGATTGCCGTACACAGTCTCGTTTACTTGGCTTATTTGCCGGATCGCATGGCGAGCAGCGAAATGATTGCAGAAAACGTCGGAACGCATTCCGCCCGCGTTCGTAAGGTCATGAGCGGTTTGCGACGCAGTGGATATGTGGATACGCGCGAAGGGTCAGGCGGCGGCTATAGGCTGACAATTGATCCGAGTGTTGTAACGCTAGCCGATATTTATCGCGTGATGGCACAAGGCTCGCTAATTCCGAGCTGGTGCTCGGGTAATCCAGACATGGATTGCGTCGTCGGATCGAATATGAATCAAGTGATGTTCGGCATCTTCTGCACGGCGGAGAAGCAGCTGGAAAACCATTTTAGCGCGATAACGATCCAGGATGTGCTTAAGCAAATTCATGATTGCGGTTAGCAGGTCATGATTCAAAGATCGGTGAGACGGGTATTCCCTTTATCATACACATTGTTTGGAGAGGATGATTGAAATGGCAGTAGCATTGACAAAAGAAAACTTTACACAAAGCGTTGAGAGCGGTGTGGCGCTCGTTGATTTCTGGGCACCATGGTGCGGACCTTGCAAAATGCAGCTTCCGATCGTAGAGGAGCTTTCCACTGAGCTGGAAGGTCAAGCTGTAATCGCGAAAATTAACGTTGACGAGGAGCCTGAGCTAGCATCCCAATTTGGTGTTATGAGTATTCCGACATTGATTTTGTTCAAAGACGGTCAACCCGTTGACAAAATGGTCGGCGTACAAAGCAAAGATGCTCTGAAAGCGAAAATTTCCGGTCAGCTGTAAGCAACATTATCGTGTGATCACACGTCTAAATATCGTCTGGTATCAGCTTATTGCTGATTACCAGGCGGTATTTTTGTTTAAAGACTTAATAATGATTAAAATGGCGCCATCCTTCCCACGAATGAAGTGATTTCCAAATTAGGTAGTTATTTGTATACATTATCTAAGATTATATACATTTTTTACACAAATTCACAATATTATTAGTTGCTTTCTAAGAGAGTGTTTATGTAAAATTGATATAATTGTGTACATTTGCGTGCCCAACTTTGATTTAAGGAGTGATGATGGAGTGAACGCAGTTATGACGAAAGAGGGCGTCGCGGTTACAGAGGAGTCCCTGCGGCAAGGTCTTGCTTCAGCGAAGATATTGATCATTATACCGGCTTATAATGAGGAGCACAGCATAAGCCATGTGATCCGTGATGTTAAGATGCATTGTCCTTCTGCTCATATTCTGGTTATTAACGACGGCTCGAAGGACCGTACGCAAGAGGTTGCGGAAGCCTATGGCGCGTCTGTGATCACACTTCCAACTAATCTTGGCATAGGGGGCGCGATGCAGACCGGTTATCGATATGCGTATCGTTACGGCTATGATGTAGCGATCCAAGTTGATGGGGACGGTCAGCATAAGGCAGAGCAGCTTCACCGCATTTTAACGCCAGTGCTGGAAGGGAAAGCGGATCTTGCAATCGGCTCCAGATTTATCGATCAGACAGGCTTCCTGTCCTCGGCGACGCGCCGTGTCGGTATTAAAATTTTGTCAACGATCGTTAGTGCCATGACGCATAAGCGTGTGCTTGATGTGACAAGCGGATTTCGCGCTGCCAACAAACATGCGATCGAAGTATTCCAGAGTGATTATGCTACGGACTATCCGGAAGTTGATTCGATTGTTCTCATTCATCGCAGCGGACTGCGCACGAGCGAGGTTGCTGTTGTGATGGAGGCTCGTACAGGAGGGACTTCTTCTATAAATGCGATGCGTTCGGTCTATTATATGATTAAGGTTACGCTGTCGTTGTTCATTCGCAGCTTGAAGGCAACGAAGCCGGCGCAGGTTCAATCGTAGTGAGAAGAGGGAGGATATACCATGCAAGTCTTGTGGATTATCACAAGTGTAGCTTTTTTATTCGTACTCATTGTGTTAATTAATCGTAGATTGCTTCGGGAGCAGTATTCGATGCTTTGGCTGCTGTTTGGCGTCGTGATGCTAATTTTGTCGGTTAGGGTACAAATTATTGATTCGCTGGCGGATGCTGTCGGCATTGCTTACGCGCCGGCGTTGTTATTTCTAGTTGGGATTTTGTTCTGTGTGGCATTGATTTTGCATCTTACGGTCATCGTATCGAAATTATCGGAGAAGGTTATACGTCTAACGCAGGAATTAGGCATTTTACAGCATGAATTACATGAGCGGAAGAGGTCGGATTCGTGATCGCTTATATTGTATTGTTTCTTAATGTGCTGCTGCTTGTTTCGGGCCAATTGTTATGGAAAGCGGGTATGAACAGGCTGGATACGTCCAAGGGAGATTCTTGGGTATCGCTGTTATGGTCTCCACACATTTGGTCAGGGCTTGTTCTATATGGAGTCGCCACAGTCATGTGGCTGTATGTATTGAAGAAGCTTCCGCTTAGCTTAGCCTATCCGCTGCAAAGCATGGCTTATGTCATTGCTCTAATTGCAGCTGTTTTCATATTCAATGAATCAGTACCGCTTCAGCGCTGGATTGGTGCGGCTATTATTTTAGTTGGCGTTGTTGTATTGGCCTGGAAGTAAGTCGGCGGCAAGGAACGAGGAGGAAGTCTACGTGGTTGAATGGGTAAGAAGGAATAAAACGGTGACGATTCTGATCGTCCTTATTTTTTTGCTTGCATTATGGCTAAGAGCTGATTTTTTAACCTCGGTCAAGCATAAGGTATCGCATGATACGAACCACTATATGGAAATGGTGGAACGTTTATTGGATAAAGGTATTTATGCTTATAAGGAAGAGGTGCCAAATGCGCGAGTAACGCCTGGCTATCCATTGTTTATGACGGCCTTGTATCTCGTTGCCGATCAGAGGAATGTCGAGCTGTACCCGCTCATCCGATGGGTGCAGGCTTTGATCAGCGTAGCCTCTTTAATTCCAATGTTCATCATTGCGATGCTCGTCACGAGAAACAAATGGGTGGCCACCTTTGCGATTTTTCTAGGTGCGGTTTATCATCCGTTTATTTGGGCGACTGGCGCTGTACTGACGGAAACGCTCGCTTTATTTTTTTTAATGTGCTATCTGGCGATGCAAATTTATGCGTTTAAAACGCAGCGGAAGCGAGATGCCGCGATTGCAGGGCTGCTGCTTGGTATTACGGTTCTCGTAAGAGCGGAGTTTCTGCCAATATTTGTGCCTTTATATGGCGTGTTCCTGCTGCAGCAATGGTTTCCGCGCAAGATGAAGCGCAAGGCCGCTGCACCGGTGAAAAGAGGAGCTGTTTTCAAAAGAGTGGCTCTGCTCGGCATTATTACTGGCTTATGTCTGTCCGCGACGATGCTGCCTTGGTGGATACGGAATGTTGTGACGCTGAATGAATTTGTATTGACCGCTTCCCAGACGAATCCGTTCAAGGCCGGTACTTATCCGGACAAGGATTACAGTGACAAAATCGTGGATCCAACGGGATTGACGCAGAACGAGGTCGCTTTGGCCCGCATTAAGGCCGGTTTCACGCAGCAAACCTGGAAGTATGTGAAATGGTATACGATCGGCAAGCTGGAGTATACATACAACCGGATGTTCTTCGGCTCGGGTCATGAGCCAGGCTTTACGGTCTATCCGAGAGGGCATAATATTCATCAGTTGATCGTATATGGCAGCTTGATTCCTATATTGCTGCTTTTATGGCGCTGGAGGCATCCGGCGGTAATGCTCGTTGTCGTCATCATCATCATGTCCATGATTCGACTGCTATTTGTACCGGAGTATCGTTATAATTTTACGGTCATGCCGTTATTTATTATTTTGTTCTCGTGGCTCGCTGTTTATATGCTGGAGAAACTAAGAGGTATGATAAGACCCCGGAAAACGGCGTAAGTAAAGAAAGTCGGAAGTAAAAATTATGAGCCTGTCAGAGGGCAAGTTCCTGCCTGAGAAACAAGTGACGCGCGCTGAAGCTTCGGTGTCCTTCTTCCGCTACCTGCAATCGAGAGCTGATCTGCAGGAGGCGCCTTTGCGGATGTAGCGTTGAGAAGTTGTGCTGCTTGATGTATAGCAAACAGCACATCAGCCCGGAGGGATCCAGCGTAGAGCTGGCAAGCTCCGGGCTTATTTTTTTTGAAATCCAGCGGCATGGCTCGTTGGACGCCCCAATTGCGGGCAGCCGTTTTATGGTTTAACCGCTGCCGCTACTTATCGGTCTTTTTCTTCTTGGTCGTGTAGTTCGACACGGATTTGGTGCCCTCAATAGTGTCGTTCACGAACGCCATGTCCTGATTTTTGGCATGCATGTTCGTCGTGCCCTTGTAGTTTCCCTGATGCGTCTGATTTTCCATCTGATCATCACCTCCTTTAAAGTTAGTGCTGCAGCTTGTGCTCCGCGGCCGCAGGCTTGGCTTTTGGCCAATACGCTTTCAATGAAGCGAGCGTGCGCCTCGGTAGTATTTCCAGTGCGGGTTGAACCATTCCGAGGCGGGCGGCATGGACGAGGCGGTGTCGGTTAGGCGCTGGGACTTTCAAAGTAGGGGTCACTGGGGTATAATAGCGGGAGTCATTTATTTTCGGAAATAGGGGTGTCTTACAGCATGGCATTAAAAGCAGGTATTGTCGGACTGCCGAACGTCGGCAAATCGACTTTGTTCAACGCAATTACTCAGGCGGGCGCGGAGTCGGCCAATTATCCTTTTTGCACTATAGATCCTAACGTCGGCGTTGTCGAGGTGCCGGATGAGCGTCTGGACAAGCTGGTTGAGCTTGTGGTCCCGAAGAGCATCGTTCCGACAGCGTTCGAGTTTGTTGATATTGCCGGCCTGGTGGCAGGCGCGAGCAAGGGCGAAGGACTTGGGAACAAGTTTTTGGCGCATATCCGCGAGGTTGACGCGATCGTTCATGTGGTGCGCTGCTTCCAGGACGAGAATATTACGCATGTATCCGGTAAAGTAGATCCGATCAGCGATATCCAGACGATTAATTTGGAATTGATTCTGGCGGATATTGACTCGGTGGACAAGAAGATCGAGCGCTCCCGCAAAAACTTAAAAGGCGGCGACAAAAAGATCGCGCAAGAGGTCGAGGTGCTTGAGCGCATCAAGGAAGCGTTGTATAACGATCAACCGGCGCGCAGCCTGGAGCTTAGCGACGATGAAAAGCTGCTCGTTCGCGATCTGCATCTATTGACGATGAAGCCTGTGCTGTACGCGGCGAATGTGAGCGAGGACGAAGTCGCTGACACGGATGGCAATGAGTATGTGCAGAAGGTCCGTGAATTTGCTTCACAGGAGAACGCCGAGGTCGTTCCGATCAGCGCGAAGGTAGAATCGGAAATTGCCGAGCTTGAGGGCGAGGATAAGGAAATGTTCCTCGAGGAGCTTGGCATGGCGGAATCAGGGCTGAATCGTCTGATTCGTGGGGCTTACAAGCTGCTTGGCTTGTATACGTATTTTACAGCTGGCGTGCAGGAGGTTCGCGCATGGACCATTCGCGCCGGCACGAAAGCTCCGCAGGCCGCAGGCGTCATTCACACCGACTTCGAGCGCGGCTTTATCCGGGCGGAGGTTGTATCCTTTACTGATCTCGCAGCGGCAGGCTCCATGGTAGCGGCTCGCGAGAAGGGTCAGGTCCGACTCGAGGGCAAGGATTACGTGGTGCGTGACGGCGACGTTGTGCATTTCCGTTTTAACGTATAAAAATAGCTTCGAACGTTGATAAGGCCCTGCAGGCGCGTATTTGCGCTTGCGGGGCCTTTGCAGAGCCCGGCTAGCTGCTCCTGTAGCAAAAAGTGGCTGACGAGCATATGTAGGAAGAGTATCGAAAGAATGCCTTTGATATGTTATAATGAAGAATATCCTATTTGGAATAAACAGAGGTGACTGATTGTGTTAGATCGATTACAAGCACTCGCAAACCGATATGAGAAGCTGAGTGAGCTGTTGTGTGATCCGGACGTGTCCAGCGACCCGAAACGGCTTAGAGAGCTTTCCAAGGAGCAATCGGATTTACAAGAGGCGTATGATGCCTTTACGGAATATAAGCAAGTGTCTGAGCAGCTCGATGATGCGAAGCTGATGCAGGCAGAGAAGCTCGATGACGAAATGCGCGAAATGGTGAAGATGGAAATCGACGAGTTAAGCGAGCGCAAAGCGCAGCTTGATGAGAAGATTCGCCTCGTACTGCTTCCGAAGGACCCGAATGACGATAAGAATGTTATCGTTGAAATTCGCGGCGCTGCCGGGGGAGATGAAGCGGCTCTCTTCGCTTATGAGTTGTATCGTATGTATACGAAGTTCGCGGATACGCAAGGCTGGCGCGTAGAGCTGATGGATTTCAGCGAGAATGACCTGGGCGGCTTCAAAGAGGTTATTTTCATGATTAACGGCAAGGGCGCTTACAGCAAGCTGAAGTTTGAGAGCGGCGCGCATCGCGTACAGCGTATTCCGGTTACGGAATCGGGCGGCCGCATTCATACGTCGACCTCCACGGTAGCGGTCATGCCGGAGGTAGAAGATATTGAGGTTGAAATTTTTGACAAGGATATTCGGGTTGATACGTTCTGTTCCAGCGGAGCAGGCGGACAGTCCGTTAATACGACGAAATCCGCGGTTCGCGTGCTGCACGTACCGACCGGAATTATGGCGACTTGTCAGGACGGCAAGTCTCAGAACGAGAATAAGGCGAAAGCTTTGCAAGTATTGCGTGCGCGTATTTTCGATGTTCGCCGTCAAGAAGAAGAGGCGAAATATGCGGGCGAGCGGAAGAGCAAGGTGGGTACGGGCGACCGCAGCGAGCGGATTCGGACGTACAACTTCCCGCAAAGTCGTGTAACGGATCACCGTATCGGCTTGACGCTGCATAAGCTTGATTCGGTAATGAACGGCGACATGAGCGAGATCATTTCGTCGCTTACGATCGCGGAGCAAGCAGATCTGATGGAACGTGAAATGGTGTAAGAAAGCTGCGCTGGGCCGCTGGAAGCTTGCTGTATGCAAGCTGCGGTCCGGCGTTTTGTTTTGCTTGGAACATCTAGGGAATGAAGCTCGGTTGTAATAGGGGATTTGCACCTATTCGCGCTTGATGGACGAGTGAAGCATAGAAAATGAGGAGTGGAAGGGGCGTTTGATGGGATGAGCAGTCCGATAGACGAGCCATGGTTTACGGGGGCGTTAACGATTCGCGCGGCCTGCATGCGCGCGGCAGCTATATTAGAAGCGGAAGCCGTTGAAGAGCCGCGCAACAATGCGGAGCTTCTGCTTATGCATGTGCTGGGGATTGACCGGGCAGCTCTGCTTCGGGATGGAGGAGAGCCTTTTCCCGCAGGACGGCTGGCCGAGTGGGAGCAGCTGGTACGGCGTAAAGCGCTGGGAGAGCCGGTGCAGTATATGATCGGCGAGCAGTGGTTCTACGGCAGACCGTTCACTGTAACGCCTGCCGTGCTTATTCCGCGCCCTGAGACGGAGCTGCTTGTCGAGGCGGTAATCGAGGCGGCTGATCGGCTCTGGCCTGCGGCGAGCAGGGAGGATGCCGGCGACAGAAAGGGCGGAGCGGAAGGCGATTACCTCGGCCCCCGCGGCGTCGGCAGCAAACCAAAACCGGCTTCACTCTATGAATGGGGGGCCGTTGCGGATGGCCGGGTGCCGACGGTCGTTGACGTCGGCACAGGCAGCGGCGCCATCGCCGTGACGCTGGCTTCGCAGCGTCCTCGCTGGCGCGTGTGCGCGTCCGATCTATCGCCGGACGCGCTGGAAGTCGCCCGCGCGAACGCGGCCCGCCATAAAGCGGCGGACCGAATGGCGTTCGTGCAGGGCGACCTGCTCGCGCCCTTCATCCCTGGGCGCGGGCAGCCCTTGGGCAGCTCTGCTGCCCCGCACGTTGGCTTAGCCGTCGACGTGCTTGTATCCAATCCGCCCTATATTCCGGCGGCGGATTTGCAGGGCTTGCAGCGCGAGGTGCGCGACTATGAGCCGCACCTCGCGCTGGATGGCGGGGCGGACGGCCTCGACCCGTACCGCCGCATGCTGGAGCAACTGCCGCTGCTTGCCAAGCTGCCCCGCATCGTGGCATTTGAGCTCGGCATAGGCCAGCCTCGCATCGTCGCCGAGCTGCTGCGCAGCTTAGGCGCATGGAACGACATACGCATCATCAGCGATTATGCCGGTATTGAACGGCATGTCATCGCGGTACAGACGGAATAACGATAAGAAGGACGCTGGCTTGATCATCCAAGCCAACGTCCTTCTTTATCGTTAAAATTTTGCTTCGTAAAAATGTGCACTCTCCCTACCGTTGAATGTCTCGTTTGGCGATGACGCATCCTGTTCCTGAGCAGAGGGGATAGTGGAGCAAAAAACGCGGGACCTCATAATCGGCAGCAACAAACGCTAGAAACCGTAAAAACGAGATTGCTAGGTTTATATATTTCCAATAGCGGACATACTGACGGATAGAAACGTTCCGGAACGCAAGCAGACGCACTGACGGGTGCGACGAGAGGAGCTTGTGTGTATGTCCCGCTTTTATTCCTATAAATTTCCTTATCGCAAATCCTATGGTTTTATTATTTTTGCACTTATTCTTTTAATGATGAGCTGGGAAGCTCAGCAAATGGATGCGGCCGTCGCCGGTAGCGATATTCCGCAGGAAGCGATTCGTCTGCGTATTTTAGCTAATTCCGATAGTCCCGCCGATCAACTGGTTAAGCGCATCGTGCGTGATGAGATCGTTAAAGCGATGAATGGATGGGTCACAGCTCCTCAGACGATTGAGGAAGCGCGCCAGACGATCATCGGCCATATGCCTGAGATTGAGCGAATTACAGCAGAGGTGCTGCTCAGCCGTGGCTTTGATTACGGCTCCTCTGCTGAGCTGGGCTTAGTTGCATTTCCTACAAAAATGTACGGCAGCAAGGTGTACCCGGCCGGCGATTACGAAGCGCTCCGCATAACGCTTGGCGAGGGCAGCGGCCAAAACTGGTGGTGTGTGCTGTTCCCGCCGCTTTGCTTCGTTGATGCTGTGAGCGGGGAAGCTTCGGCATCCGTATCGGTACCTGGATCGGCAGAAGGCAGCACTTCCGAGAAGTCGGTCGTCCAAGCAGCGGCTTCCACGCAAGGAGAGGCGCCGGAAGCGAAGTTTTTCCTCTGGGAAATGCTTAAAAATTTAATCGATTGGATCAAGTCATTGTTCTAATGCATGAAACCGCGGGGCACAGAAACGACAGTTTGTCTTTTTTACAAAGAGACGCTGTCGTTTCTGCTCGTTTTTCAGCACATATGCTATAATTAACGTGTGATTGGACATTTTAATTTTATTGCAAGGATTGAAGAATAGAGATGACGATAACAAAAGTATGGCGCGTCTATGAAGGAAATGACGTTCAGCGCCGAGACAAGCTTGCCGATGCGGCCAAGCTTCTAAGCAATGGCGGTCTTGTTGCTTTTCCGACAGAGACTGTTTACGGGCTTGGAGCAGATGCTCGCAGCACAGCGGCGGTAGAGCGAATTTTCACGGCGAAGGGGAGACCTTCTGATAATCCTCTGATTGTGCATATCGCGGACCGGAGGCAGCTCGAGGATTGGGTTCTGTCTTATCCGGAGCTGGCCGGCAAGCTAATGGACCGTTTCTGGCCTGGTCCCCTGACAATCGTGCTTCCAGTTCGTCCTAATACGCTGTCACCGCTTGTGACAGCGGGACTGAATACGGTAGGCGTTCGAATGCCCGATCATCGAACGGCGCTGGAGCTGCTGGCGCTGGCAGGCTGTCCGGTTGCTGCTCCGAGCGCCAATCGCTCAGGCAGGCCAAGCCCGACGGAGGCCGCGCATGTGCTGGAGGATCTCGATGGCCGTATGGACGGCATTATCGACGATGGTCCTACTGGCGTTGGCCTCGAGTCAACGGTTATTGAGCTTATTGGTGAAGAGGGGATCCGTATTCTTCGGCCTGGAGGCGTAACGCAAGAGGCGCTTCAACAAGCCGCTCCGAATGCGCTAATTGACAGCGTATCAATTGAAGCGCCGGAAGCGGCTCCGCGCTCGCCTGGGATGAAGTATACGCATTATGCGCCCCAAGGGGAGCTTGAGCTTGTACAGGGCGAGCCGGAGGACGTTGTGCGCTATATTGAAGCACAGACGGAAGCGGCTCGGCAGCGCAGCCAGGTAACGGGTGTGCTGGCATTCGAGGAGCGCCTGCCCGCTTACTCGGCAGACAAGGTTTTGTCCCTCGGCAGCGAGCTTGCGCCCGAAGCGGCAGCGCAGCGTCTATACGCCGCGCTAAGGGATTTTGATTCGGCGGGAGCTCAGCGCATTTGGGCGGAGTGCTGCTCAGAAAAGGGCATCGGTGCAGCGCTTATGAACCGGATGGCGAAGGCAGCAGGCAATCGAATCGTGCGAGTATAGGTGAGTGTTTGAGGCTTTAAAGTTTACATTAGCTGGTCACGGCATTTAGTATGTTTGTCCTCATGTCCGCATATGTTTGGTAGAGAATATGGGCGGATATGGGGGGAGATCGGCTTTGATCGAAGCACAATTGCAGGTCGGGCAGCTTTTGACGCTGCTTATTATAGCGCTGGCGCTTGGGCTGGACGCTTTCTCGCTTGGACTGGGTATTGGCCTTAAGGGTATAAGACTGAGAGATATTTTGAAGCTGGGAGTCGTCATTGCTTTCTTTCATATGCTTATGCCTTTGGCAGGCATGGTTACAGGGCAATTTGTAAGCAGCTTATTAGGGGATGTGGCTACGACAGCCGCTGGAATTTTGCTTGTGCTGCTCGGGGGCCATATGATTTACAGCTCGCTGCGCGGGGAGGCGGTGCAATCCTTCGATCATCGCTCCTTGTGGGGATTACTTGTGCTGGCGCTTAGTGTTAGTGTCGATTCCTTTTCTGTCGGGATCACACTAGGCATGTTTGCGGCGAATATATGGGTAACGGTTATGTTATTTGGTTTTTTTGGCGGTCTAATGTCGGTGCTGGGCTTAATGCTAGGACGTAAAGTAAGCGGCAATCTCGGCGAGTATGGTGAGGCGTGCGGAGGGGCGATTTTGCTCATATTTGGCATTTTTTTTATTTTTTGAAATGAATGACTGCTCATCATGGGTTGAAAGGGGCTGGCAGTATGAAGCGCATATTATTCGTTTGTACAGGCAATACATGCCGTTCACCGATGGCGGAAGCGATGCTGCGGCGTATGGCTGCATATAGAGGGATTACTATTGCAGTGCGCTCGGCGGGCATTTCGACCGTAGACGGGCTGCCTGTTTCAGCGCATGCTGCGGCGACGCTGCGGCAGCGCGAGATAGAGCATGCAAGCACTTCGCTGGCCTTAACGAGCGAGGCTGTGAGTTGGGCGGATCTTATATTGACCATGACGGCTAACCATAAGCGGGGACTGCTGCAGTGGTTCCCGGACGCGATTGACAAGACCTACACGCTGAAGGAATACGCGCATCAGAATGAAAAGGTGCAAGCGGATATCGAGGAGCTCGAGGGGCTGTATACAGAGCTGCATATGAAGCAAGCGCTTGGACAGCAGCTGACGGCTGGAGAGCGCAATCGGCTGCTCGAGCTGGAGCGGCGCATTCCTAGCTTTGATATTGTCGACCCGTTCGGCGGCACGCTGTCCGTCTATGAGAGCTGCGCCAATGAGATTGAGACGGCGCTTATGAGTCTGCTGGACAAGCTGGCAAAGCGATAATTAAGTGGTTTACTTCTTCGTTATGGATTGATTTTTCCGGACGCTTAGGCTATTATAAAAGAACAATATACGGTTTCCGATGTAACTGGCGACGGAAGTGGGCTAACCACGGTGGAGCATCGGAATATACGGCCGGTCGCCTGGGCAAAGAGCAGCATGCTGATAAGCATGTCTTGCTCTTTTTTCGTCTTTTTTCGCAAAAATAGGTATACTAGAGCTGTGAGGTTTCATATCGAAGGAGGTCTTTTCCGTTGAAAATTGCTATTGGTGCTGATCATGGCGGCTACAGCCTGAAGGAAGTTATCGTACCTTTTCTGAAATCGCTTGGTCACGAGGTTGAGGATGTAGGCTGCAGCTGTGAACAATCGGTCGATTATCCGGATTACGCATTGCCTGTATGCGACCTTGTTACGAGCGGAACAGCAGATCGGGGGATATTGATTTGCGGAACGGGAATCGGCATGTCGATTGCGGCGAACAAAGTAAGGGGCATCCGCTGCGCCTTGGTGCACGACCTGTTCACGGCGCAAGCGACTCGCGACCATAACGATACGAATGTCCTATCCATGGGCGAGCGTGTTATCGGTCCCGGCATAGCCGAGGAAATTGTGCGTATTTGGCTCGAAACCCCGTTTTCGGGCGGCGAACGTCATGTTGGACGTTTGAATAAAGTGAAGCAAATCGAAGATAAGTATGCCGGAAAGTCCTAATTGAGGAGCTTATCACGATGACAATAAACGATGATTCACAGCTGTATAACATAGCTGCACAGGTGGAGACGATCGTTCGTGAGCTAGCCTCCGCAGGCAGGCTGGCTGGGGGTCAGCTGCTTGTCATTGGCGTCAGCACCAGTGAGGTGCTGGGACAGCGGATTGGCACGGCTGGCACGGTAGAAGCGGCTGAGCAAATTTACGCAGGCGTAGAGGCTGTCCGCAAAGAGATTGGCTTCGTGCCGGTTTTCCAATGCTGCGAGCACCTGAACCGCGCGCTTGTAATGGAACGTGCCGCTGCCGAGCGTTATGGACTGGAGCTTGTCGCTGCGGTTCCTGTGCCGAAGGCAGGCGGTTCAATGGCCGCTTACGCATATCGCCAGCTGGAAGAGCCGTGTCTGGCAGAAGCCGTTCAAGCCCATGCAGGCATTGATATCGGCGACACCTTTATCGGCATGCATCTGAAGCGTGTCGCGGTGCCTGTTCGCCCTTCCATTCGCAGCATTGGCGCGGCGCATGTCACAATGGCGGTGACGAGACCGAAGCTGATCGGCGGCGCTCGTGCGGTGTACGAGCTGGAGACCAATATAAAGCCGGAGCAATCTGCCGGCACTTGTGAATAATGATTCAGGAATGATGAGGTTTGGATGTTATGTTCTAAATTAATAGATAAGCACAACCAATTTGAGGAGGATTATTAAAATGGAAAATTTGCGTAAACAAGATCCGGAAGTACTAAAAGCGCTAGGTCTTGAGCTTCAGCGTCAGCGTGACAACATTGAACTTATCGCATCGGAGAATATCGTAAGCGAAGCAGTGCTCGAAGCAATGGGATCGGTACTTACGAATAAATATGCGGAAGGCTACCCAAGCAAACGCTATTACGGCGGTTGTGAGCATGTGGATATCGTAGAGGACATTGCTAGAAACCGCGCGAAGGAGCTGTTCGGTGCTGAGCACGCGAACGTTCAGCCGCACTCCGGCGCGCAAGCGAACATGGCCGTATACCTTGCTGCTCTGCAGCCTGGAGATACCGTTCTTGGTATGAACTTGGCGCATGGCGGACATTTGACTCACGGAAGCCCGGTTAATGCATCCGGCTTGCTGTACAACTTCGTTGCTTACGGCGTGCAAGAGGATTCCTTCACGATTGATTACGAAGAAGTGCGCAAGCTTGCTTTCAAGCACCGTCCTCGTATGATCGTGGCAGGCGCGAGCGCATACCCGCGTATTATCGATTTCGAGAAGCTTGGCAAAATCGCTAATGACGTAGGCGCATTATTCATGGTCGATATGGCGCATATCGCCGGTCTTGTAGCTGCAGGCCTTCACCCAAGCCCAGTGCCGCACGCGCATTTTGTAACGACAACTACCCACAAAACGCTGCGCGGACCTCGCGGCGGTATGATCCTTTGCCGCCAGCCTTGGGCTGCTGCAATCGATAAAGCGGTATTCCCCGGCTCGCAAGGCGGCCCTTTGATGCACATTATTGCGGCAAAAGCTGTCGCTCTTGGCGAAGCGTTAGAGCCGGCATTCAAGAAATATGCACAGCAGGTCGTAAATAACGCGAAGGTGCTTTCTGAAGAGCTGTTGGCCAGAGACATCAATATCGTATCCGGCGGCACCGATAATCACCTCATGTTAATTGATACGCGTAACCTGAGCATTACGGGAAAAGTAGCAGAGCATGTGCTTGACGAAGTCGGCATCACCGTTAACAAAAACGCTATTCCGTTTGACCCTACCAGCCCATTCGTTACATCCGGTATCCGCGTCGGCACGCCGGCTGCAACAGCCCGGGGCATGGACGAGAAGGCGATGAAGGTCATCGCAGAGGTTATCGCGCTTGTTCTTAAAAACCCGCAGGATCAAGAAGTGCTTGAGAAGGCCCGCGGCATGGTTCGCGACCTTACGGGGCAATACCCATTGTACCCAGGCATGAGTTATTAAATACCAAATCTTTCAGCTATCCCAAAAGACTCATTCGGTGTTAAACTGCCGAATGGGTCTTTTTTTGTGCTCCTTTGTAAAAGTTTGCGGCATAAATTATGGTGCAAACGATTTCCAAAAACAAGCACTTATTCTTAGTAATAAAATATTTAATACCGAAATAAGTCAATAAATAATTTACATGAGAAGTATTCGATAGATAAGAAGTCTTGTTAAAAAACAGGATTGGAGCTTAACAAGAACAGGTGCGAACAATCTATTCAATAGAAAATTGGGAACTATGATGAAAGACAGCCTGATTTCATATATCTCATATAAATCTTATTATGGATTATATTGTATTCATATGCTTCGAAGAATGAAATCATTAAATACAATTAATTCAATAAACGCTGTAAAGCTTTAATATAAACTTGAATAAACGCGTCGAAGCACTAAAGTAATGCGTTATTTTTGTGAAAATACACAAATTTACACCTAACAAAATATTGATAAAAATTTAACATGGATGTATAGTGAAAATTATTAATTCACATCACTCTAGATGTTTGAGTGGAAAGAGCGCTCATGGAATGCGGAGTACAGGTTTTGTGTTGGACAGGCTACAAAAACGATGCAAACGTTTGTATTTTCGACATAAAGTGAGCTTTTCGGTCCGATCAAAACATGGTAGACAAAACGGGAGGATTTTCAATGAGAACAAGAAAGTCTGCATTTTCATTTATTGCTGCTTTGCTCATTCTCGCGATTGTTGTTACTGGCTGTACACCGAAGAACAACGATGGTGCGAACACCGGCGGCGCAAATGGCGAGGCAGCGGAAGCGAAAGTATTCCGTATGAACATGCACTCGGAGCCTTCGTCGCTTGACCCAGCACTAATGGAAGACAACGTGTCGGGTACGATTGCAGCGGGTATTTATGAGGGTTTGACACGTAAAGACGAGAATGGTCAAATCATTCCTGGTATGGCTGAGAAGTGGGATGTGTCTGAAGACGGACTCACTTACAAGTTCACGATCCGTAAGGATGCGAAATGGAGCAATGGAGCCCCGGTTACGGCGAATGACTTCGAATTTGCATGGAAACGTGCGCTTGATCCTGCAACTGGCTCTACCTATGCTTATCAGTTCTATTACATCGCCGGCGCGCAAGAATACAACGAGGGCACTGCGGCTAATGCTGATGGCGTTGCTATTAAAGCGCTTGATGCTGGGACGCTGGAGGTTAAGCTTAAATCGCCGACACCTTATTTCTTGAGCCTGACTTCGTTCTATACGTATTTTCCGACACACCAATCGGCTAAGGACAATGACGCGTGGGCAGCGGATGCGGCTACGATTATAGCTAATGGTCCTTTCAAAATTAGTGAATGGAAGCACAACACATCGATCAATTTGGTGCCTAACGAAAATTATTATGCAAAAGACGAAATTAAATTTGCTGGCGTTAATTTTACAATGATTGCGGATTCTGCTACAGAATTGGCAAACTATGAGACTGACGCGCTCGATTACACTGGTAAGCCGACTGGCGAAATTCCTGCAGACCAAGTGCCTATCCTTAAAGATTCCAAGAAGGATGAGTTCTATCAAAAAGGTATCGCAAGCTCGTACTACTACATGTTTAACACAGAGGAAGCGCCATTCAAGAGCGTGAAGGTTCGTAAGGCGCTTTCGATGGCGATTGACCGTCAATTGATTGTTGAGAATGTAACAATGGCAGGAGAAATACCTTCCTTCGGTTTTGTTCCGCCAGGTATCAAAGGTCTTAACGAAGATTTCCGTACAGAAGTGAAGGATGATTACTTCACCGAGAATGTAGAAGAAGCGAAGAAGCTGCTTGCTGAAGGTCTTGCTGAGCAGAACCTTACAAGCTTCCCGAAAGTCACTTTGACTTACAACACAAGCGACGGCCACAAAAAAATTGCGGAAGCGATTGTCGAAATGTGGCGTCAAAACCTGGGTATCGAAGTAAGCATTGAGAACCAGGAGTTCCCTGTACTGCTGAAAAACCGTACGGACATGAACTATCAAATGCAGCGCGCAGGCTGGGGAGCGGACTATAACGATCCAATGACGTACATGGATATGTTCGTTACGAACGGCGGACAGAACAAAACCGGATTCGCTTCTGCAGAATACGACGAACTGATCAAGAAAGCTTACGCTACCGACGATCAGAAAGAGCGTATTGAGGCTATGACAAGAGCCGAGCAGATTCTGATGGAAGAAATGCCGATTATGCCGATCTACTACTACAGCAGTGTTTACATGCTGAAGCCTGGCTTTAAAAACATCTTCTTGGATTATAAAGGCGATATCGACTATACAAGAGGATATTACGAAGCACAATAGTCGTCCTTCCGGCACCTGAAGCTAGGGATATATGCGGGGTGCCGCATATATCCCTAGCTTATTGGTCCGTCCGCTCTTGTTACGTGAATCAATCGAGTTGTCTATATTATGCAAGGAGGTGTCCATTGCGTTGATAAAATATATTTCCAAGAAGTTTTTCTCTATGCTTGTTTCGTTGTTTGTGCTTGCATCGGCCACCTTCTTTCTTATGAAAATTTTGCCGGGCGATCCCTTTCTCAAGGAGAAAGCCATTCCCGAGAAAATTAGAGAGCATCTCTTCGCCATGTACGGCCTCGATCAGCCGATATGGAAGCAATATTTGATGTATCTTAACAATCTGCTTCATGGAGATCTAGGGATGTCAATGAAGCAGCAATATATGTCTGTTACTCGAATTATTCAAGAAAGCTTTATATATTCAGCGCAGATCGGAATTTTTGCCATTATCCTGTCGCTGGCTGCAGGCCTTATTCTGGGTATAGTAGCCGCGCTGAATCATCGCAAATGGCTGGATAGCGTTACCATTATTATTGCCGTGCTTGGGGTTTCGATCCCCAATTTTCTTGCAGCTTCGATCTTGCAGTATGTATTAGGCAGCAAGCTGCGGCTGCTCGATGTATCTGGTCTTAATGATCCGACTGATTTCATTATGCCGGTGCTTGCGCTATCATTCCTTCCGGCGGCGTTTATCGCGCGTTTGACGCGTTCAACGATGCTTGAGGTGCTCTCTGCCGACTATATTAAGACCGCGCGCTCTAAAGGGCTGAACGGTCGAATTATTTTAGTGCGCCATGCGCTTCGCAATGCCATCCTGCCCGTAGTCACTTATATTGGACCGATGGCGGCGAACATTATTACCGGGTCCGTTGTTGTCGAACAGATTTTCGGTATCGGCGGAATTGGGAAATACTTTGTGCAAAGTATTAGTAACCGTGACTATACGCTCATAATGGGGCTTACCTTATTTTATGGAATCATCTTGATGGCTACGCGGTTTTTAACTGATGTTGCCTATGGCTTAATCGATCCGCGAATTAAGCTTTCCAAAGGGAAGGGGGGTTAAAGGATGAAGGATAACACTTTAACGCCAGATCAGTTTGCCAAGCTCAGCAAAGAAGAGAAGCAGCCGGAAACGATTGCCCGTGAAAGTATATCTGCATGGAAAGACGCATGGCTAAGGCTGCGTTCCAACAAAATGGCGATGGCGAGTCTGGTCATCCTTATCATAATCGCTCTGATGGCCATTATCGGCCCGATGATTTCCGGACATGATTATCAAACGAATAACCTGAAGGAAAAAAATGAAGGGCCTTCGGCTGCCTTCTGGTTCGGCACGGATGATCTTGGCCGCGACATGTTCACCCGTACCTGGATGGGAACGGGTATCTCGCTTCAGGTAGGCTTATATGCCGCTCTTGCCGACTTGGTGCTGGGCGTCATTATGGGCGGAATTATGGGCTACTTTGGCGGCCGGGTGGATGAAATTCTAAACCGGTTCTGTGAAATTTTATACTCTATTCCGAGTATGCTGGTTATCATTCTTCTAACGGTTGTACTGAATCCGAGCATGTTCACGATCGTTCTTGCTCTTAGTATAACCGGGTGGATAAGCATGGCATGGATCGTACGAGGGCAGATCATGCAGCTCAAAAATCAGGAATATGTCATGGCCGCACAGGCTCTGGGAGCCAGCTCGGCACGTATTCTGTTCCGCCATCTCATTCCGAATGCCATGGGACCGATTATCGTTACACTGACGCTGACGGTGCCAAGCGCTATTTTCGCCGAAGCTTTTCTCAGTTTCCTAGGATTGGGCGTGCAGTCTCCTGGAGCATCGCTCGGTACGATGATTAACGATGCGATAAAGGCATGGACGCTGTACCCGTGGAGAATGATCTTCCCTGCGGTCATTATCAGTCTTACGATGCTTTGTTTTAATATATTTGGTGACGGCCTCAGAGACGCGCTGGATCCGAAGATGAAGAAGTAGGAGGTTCGAATAATGGAACGGATACTTGATGTTCAAGACCTTCGTGTGAATTTCAAAGTTCGCGGCGGCATCGTGCAAGCGGTACGCGGCGTTAACTTTCATGTAAATAAAGGCGAGGCTGTGGCTATTGTCGGAGAGTCTGGCTGCGGCAAGAGCGTGACCGCTCAATCGCTCATGCGCTTGATACCATCGCCGCCGGCGGTGATTAGCGGTTCGATTAATTTTAAAGGCCAAGAAATATTGAAATTGTCAAACAGTCAGATGGAAGACATCCGAGGCAAAGAGATGGGGATGATCTTTCAGGATCCGATGACATCGCTTAACCCTACGCTGACGATCGGCACCCAGATTACAGAAGGATTGATTAAGCATCAAGGGATGAGCGGCGCGAAGGCGCGCGAGCGGGCCATTGAAATGCTAAACCTTGTCGGTATTCCGAACGCTCCGGCGCGGATCAATCAATATCCGCATCAGTTTTCCGGGGGGATGCGGCAAAGGGCAATGATCGCCATAGCGCTTGCTTGCAATCCGTCGCTGTTAATCGCGGATGAGCCGACGACGGCGCTTGATGTAACGATTCAGGCACAAATTATGCGCGTCATGAAAGATCTGCAGCAGAAGATGGGCACTTCCATCATTCTGATTACACATGACTTGGGCGTTGTAGCAGATATGTGCGATCGCGTTATCGTCATGTATGCTGGCAAAGTGGTCGAGACAGGAACGAAATGGGAAATATTCAAAAACCCTAAGCACCCGTATACCAAAGGGCTGCTCCGTTCGGTACCGCGCCTCGATCAAAGAAAGGACGAGCCGCTTATTCCGATAAACGGCATGCCGCCGGATTTAATTAAACCGCCGAAGGGCTGCAGCTTCTGTGCCCGGTGTGATGAAGCAATGAGAGTCTGCGTGGACAATGATCCTGAATTGCTTCCGGTGGACGGCAATGAATCGCATGCCTCTGCGTGCTGGATGGCGCATCCTTATGCCAAACAGGAGGTGTCGCTATGAGCAAGACTTTGGTTGAAGTAAACAATCTGCGCAAATTTTTCAACCTGGGCGGGGGAGCCACGCTTCAGGCGGTTAATGATATAAGCCTATCCATTCGAAAAGGCGAAACTGTTGGCGTAGTCGGTGAATCCGGCTGCGGCAAGTCGACTGCAGGACGCACAATTATGCGGCTGTATGAGCCGACCAGCGGCGGCGTTACTTTTGAAGGACGGGATATCTATAAACTGAAGGGCTCCGGGCTTAAGGCGCTGCGCCGGGATATGCAAATGATTTTCCAAGACCCGTATGCGTCGCTTAACCCGCGTATGACGGTCATGGACATCATTGGCGAAGCCATTGATATTCATAAGCTTGCTGGAAGCGGTGCGGAACGTAAGCGCAAAGTGGAAGACCTGCTTGATTTAGTTGGTCTCAATCCCGATCATGCAACACGCTACCCGCATGAGTTTTCCGGAGGCCAGCGGCAGAGAATCGGGATCGCCAGAGCGCTGGCGGTCGATCCGAAATTTATTATCGCGGACGAGCCGATCTCTGCGCTGGACGTGTCCATTCAAGCGCAGGTCGTCAATCTGATGCAGGATCTTCAGCGCAAAATGGGCCTGACTTATTTGTTCATCGCCCACGATTTGTCGATGGTTAAGCATATAAGTGACCGCGTTGCGGTAATGTATCTCGGCAAAATCGTAGAGATCGCAGAGAGCAGCGAGCTATACGCTCATCCTGCTCATCCTTATACGCGCGCTTTGTTATCGGCGATTCCGATTGCCGATCCGGAAGTGGAGGAATCTCGTGAGCGTATCGTTCTTGCGGGCGATCTGCCAAGCCCGATCAATCCGCCGACTGGCTGCCAGTTCCATACGCGCTGCCCGATTGCAACGAATAAATGCAAGACGGATGCACCGGCGCTGCTGGAAGTGAAGAAAGGGCATTTTGCCGCTTGTCATTATGCATCTGTATAACATAGAAGGCCGTGTCAGCAGATTGCTGCGGTACGGCCTTTTTTACATGAGGACGATTTGACATGGATAAACGGTATCCTTGATTTCCTTTTTTACAGCGACAGTTTTTAAAAGCCCTCTCCTTCAATGTGTTAATATATGGATAATGGGAAATCTGGCGGCCGCTCACAGCAATAACAAATCATTTAGGAGAGAAGGACGCTCCGTGTATAACAACGGTTATGATCCTGTTCTCGGAGCATCGGGGATGCTCTCCGGCTTGCTTATTTACCACTCGATAACCAGTCCTGATGCCTTCGCCCAGCAAATGGACCGGGAACTGACGGAGGAGGAACGCAAAGCGAACGGGAGCGGCGACTCCATCTACGTTTGCAGCGGCTCCTCAGATGACGGCAGAGAAGCTGCCGGAGGTGACGATTGAGGCTCGGGCGGAGGCCCCTCTTGTGGCAGCGGCGGCGGCTGCAGCAGCAGTTAAGGGTTGGTCATCTGCCATTACTTTTCAGGCGGCTTTCAGAGATGACCATGCTGATAAAGAGAGGCCCTGTAAAATCCTTAATGAAAAGAGCAGCGCTATCGGGCGCTGCTCTTTTGTATCATACCCTCCGTATTTATTCAATTGGAGAGCAACATGTAAAACGCAAGATGCAACGGTCTAGTTACAATGCTATAATATACAAGATTGTGTCCATGCCTACAACTATAAACGGGAGGAATACCGCTCCATGAGCAAACTAATCATTTGCGACCATCCGTTAATTCAGCATAAGCTGACTTTTATTCGGAATAAAGAGACGAATACGAAAGATTTTCGGGAATTGGTTGATGAAGTCGCTACATTAATGCTATACGAACTTACGAGGGAAATTCCGCTCGAGACGATTAAGGTGCAAACGCCTGTCGCAGAAATGGATTCAAAGGTCATCTCCGGAAGGATGCTTGGGCTTGTTCCTATCTTGCGAGCAGGACTTGGCATGGTGGATGGTATTTTGAAGCTGATCCCATCGGCGAAGGTGGGGCATATCGGACTTGCGCGCGATCACGAAACGCTTCAACCGAAGGAGTACTACATTAATTTGCCGACGGACGCTCCTAATCGTCTGCTGATTGTGATTGATCCGATGCTTGCTACCGGAGGCTCGGCAATTGCGGCGATTAACTCATTAAAAAATCATAAGTGCGATCAAATCAAGCTTATGTGCTTGATCGCCGCGCCGGAAGGCGTGAAGGCGGTGCAGGACGCTCACCCGGATGTGGATATCTATATCGCTGCTCTGGATGAGCGTCTGAACGAGAAAGGTTATATCGTGCCTGGTCTCGGCGATGCCGGAGACCGCATGTTCGGCACAAATTAGCGCTTCGCGGCGCGAATTCATCTTAGGAGTGGAATCTTTTGTCTAAACTGAAGGTAATGACGATTTTCGGGACGCGCCCGGAAGCGGTCAAGATGGCGCCGCTCGTGCTTGAGCTGCAAAAACGAGAGGAAGAGATTGAATCGATCGTTTGCGTGACGGCTCAGCATCGGCAAATGCTGGACCAGGTGCTTGATTTTTTTGAAATCCATCCGAACTATGATTTGAATGTGATGAAGGATCGTCAGACGCTGACTGAGACAACGGTTCGCGTCCTTGAAGGGCTCGATCCCGTGCTTGCGCAGGCGAAGCCGGATATTGTGCTCGTGCATGGCGATACGCAGACGACCTTTCTTGCAAGCTATGCTTCGTTCCTGAAGCAAATAAAGGTAGGCCATGTTGAGGCGGGCCTTCGTACCTGGAACAAGCTCTCTCCGTATCCGGAGGAAATGAATCGGCAGCTTGCGGGCGTGCTCTCTGATGTGCATTTCGCTCCGACAGAATGGTCGGCGAATAACCTGCGTAAAGAGAACAAGTCGGATGCTGCCATTTATGTGACTGGGAATACGGCTGCCGATGTTTTCCAATATACGGTGGATGAATCGTTCTCGCATCCGGTCATCGATTGGGCGAAAGGCAAGCGGATGATTCTGATGACCGCTCATCGCCGCGAAGCGCTAGGTGAGCCGCATCGGAATATATTCCGCGCGGTGAAACGAATTGCGGATGAGCATGAGGATGTAGCGATTGTATATGCCGTGCATCCGAACCCTGCTGTAAGAGAGCCTGCGAATGAGATTCTTGGAGATCATCCTCGGATTCGTCTGATTGAGCCGCTTGATGTGTTCGAGTTTCACAATTTCTACCCGCATGTGTACATGATTATGACTGATTCCGGCGGCTTGCAGGAGGAGGCTCCATCGTTCGGCGTGCCGACGCTGGTGCTTCGCGATACGACAGAACGGCCGGAGGGAATTGAAGCGGGCACACTAGAGCTGGTGGGCACCAATGAGGAACAGGTTTACAGCCGTGCCAAAGCTTTGCTGAACGATGCCCAGCTTTACGGCCGCATGAGCCAGGCAGCTAATCCTTATGGCGATGGACGCGCATCAGAGCGCATCGTAGATGCGATATTGCATCATTTTGGCAAACGAAGCGAACGTCCTGACGTGTTCACACAACGTTCATAGTTCACACTAAATCAGAGACCTGTCCCCAGAATATACAGCATACAGTAGTACTGTACGGTTATTGCGGCTCTAAATGCATATATATCAAGGGATTTTATCAATCTGTTCACGGAAATTTTGCAGTTATATCAATTGACAAACCTTACGCCGCTTCGATAAAATAAATGAGGATTGACAGGGGTATACGCCTATGAACAAAAAGAACAAAAGAGACAATCCGCTTATTGCCGCCGCTCTTGTCGGTGCAATGGGCATTCAGGTCGCTGTTTGTATCTTTTTCGGATATTGGTTCGGGTCATTCCTGGATAATCGCTTAGGCGATGGAAAGGGATGGACGATCGCAGGCATACTAGTCGGTCTGGCTGTCGGATTACTCTCAGCCATCCTGCTCGTGAAGAAGGTTATGGAGGATTCCGATGGATAAAATAATGAGGTCGGCCATACGCACAATCATCTACATGATGTCGGCTTGTCTCATTTTGTGGGCTGTTCTACCGGAATGGCAAACGGTAACACTTGGTCTAATGGTAGGCTTGGCGGCAAGTGCGATGAATGCGTTTTTATTAAAGCGCAGAGTGAATATGCTCGCACAAGCAACATTGGAAGAGGGTTCTCGGAAACGCGGTCTGGGATTTGGCAGCCGCATAGCGACGGTTCTGCTGGTGGCGATGCTTGCTTATCGTTATCCAGAGACTCTAAATATGCCTGCTGCATTAATTGGCAGTATGGTCATGCCGTTTGTGATTTTAGTTGCAGCAATTATTCACAATGTGAAAGAAAATAATAACGGAAAGGGGTGAAATAGTTATATGCATTTGTTTCCCATGGCGGAGTGGAATGGCATACGTTTCGATATCGCTGCGATTCTTGCGATTCTCGTTTCCGTTATTATCACGTTCGGAGTGGCAAGACTTGCCGTTCGCAACTTGTCGGTGGACAACCCAACCAAGATGCAGAACTTTATGGAATGGGCTGTAGAATTCATACATTCCACCATTGCAAGCTCGATGCCAGTCCATAAAGTAAGACCTTATCTGGCATTAGGGATGACGCTTATTATGTTCATCTTTATTTCCAACTTACTGGGACTGCCTTTGCTGATCGTTACGGACTTCCATGAAGCCTTTCCGGGTATCGGCATCACGCAAAGTTATCTTGATTCCCATGGCGGAGCAGCTCACGTTGCTTGGTGGAAATCCCCTACTGCGGACTTATCCGTGACAGCGGGTCTTGCGCTCATTGTGTTCGTTCTCGTTCATTATCTGGGGATGAGATTGAACAAAAAGCATTACTTGAAGCATTATTTCCATCCGTACCCGGTATTTTTGCCGGTAAACCTTATCGAGACGGTTGCAAAGCCGGTTACGTTGGCTCTTCGTCTATTCGCTAACATTTATGCGGGTGAGGTTCTAATCTCAACGATCATCATGCTTGGCTGGTTCGGTTTACCGTTCATGGTTGTATGGCAAGGCTTCAGTATTTTTATCGGAGCCATTCAAGCTTTCTTGTTTACAGTTCTTACAATGGTATACATCTCACAAGCAACAGTGCATGATGAGGAACACTAAGGTTACGCTTTAGCTCTAGAACGGCGGCATTGATAGCAATTCGTCGAATAGGAGCTAGACCGAATAGATATCACCAAATAAAATACATTTAATTCTGAGGAGGATTTTTCAAATGGAAGTATTGGCAGCAGCTATTGCAGTAGGTTTGGGCGCGATTGGCGCAGGTATTGGTAACGGTATGATCGTAAGTAAAACGGTTGAAGGTATCGCTCGTCAACCAGAACAAAAAGCCGCTCTTCAAACAACAATGTTTATCGGTGCCGGTATCGTCGAAGTTGTACCTATCATCGGCGTTGTTATCGGTTTCCTAGCATTCTTCAGCTAATAGGCAACATACACGACTGGCGGGGAAGGCCTAGCCCTCTTCGCCTTTGTTTTGATTAAAGGCCATTATGCAGGTTAAGAAAGGAGTGGCAGCTTTGGATTTTGTATGGTCATCGACGGTAATTACGATCATTGCATTCCTGCTTTTATACTGGGGTTTGAATAAATTTGCATTCGGACCTTTGTTCGGCGTGATGGAGAAGCGCAGACAGCTGGTGCTCGAGCAAATGAATACAGCGGAATCCAGCCGTAAGCAAGCAGAGCAAGCGATGTCAGAGCAGAAGGCGGCGCTTGATCAAGCCCGCAAGGAAGCTTATGAAATCATCGAGCAAGCGAGAGCAACAAGCACGAAACAAGCGGATGATATTGTTCTATCGGCTAAAAATGAAGCATCTCGTCTGAAAGATGATGCGGTCAAAGATATTGAGTCTGAGAAGAATAAAGCAATTGCAGCTCTCCGTACGGAGGTTGGCGATATTTCAGTCAAAATCGCTTCGAAAATTATGGAGAAGCAGGTTGACGAGAAATCGCAGGAGCAGTTGGTTAATCAATATCTGAAAGAAGTTGGCAGCAAATGAGCCGCGATACGGTCGTAGCGAAGCGCTACGCTAAAGCCTTGTTTGAACTAGCTTCCCAGCAGCAGGTTGTGGCCGAGGTTGAGGCTCAGCTGAAGCTGGTCGCCGAATCTATTGAACAGGATCAAGAGATTCAAAAGTTTTTATCCTTGCCTAACGTCGAAGCGGAGAAGAAAGCTGCTTTGCTAAAATCAGCTTTTGGTGATCATATCTCTGCGCTCGTGCTTAATACGTTGGAATTGCTTATTTCTCGCAGACGCCACGGTGTGATTGCTGCTGTTTATGCCGCTTACACGAAGATTGCCGGAGAAATGCTCGGTCAGGCGCATGCGACGGTTTATTCCGCCAAACGACTGTCTGAAGAAGAGCTTGCTGTGGTAGCAGCCCAGTTTGGACAATTGACCGGCAAAACAATTATCGCACAGCAAATCTTAGAGCCAGAATTGCTCGGCGGCGTGAAAGTACGCATTGGCGACCGTCTATATGACGGAAGCTTGTCCGGCAAGCTGGATCGTTTACAAAAATCGATTAAAATCTAATGCACTGTAGATAGGGGTGAACGAATTGAGTATCAGACCTGATGAAATCAGCACGCTGATTAAACAACAGATCGAACAATATAAATCCGAAATTCAAGTCGTAGACGTCGGCACTGTCATCAATGTCGGTGACGGTATCGCTCGCGTACACGGCCTTGAAAACGCGATGCAGGGCGAATTGCTCGAATTCGCTAACGGTGTTGTCGGTATGGCTTTGAACCTTGAGGAAAGCAATGTCGGTGTCGTTATCCTTGGACCTTACACAGACATCCGCGAGGGCGACCAAGTAAAACGTACTGGCCGCATCATGGAAGTACCTGTCGGCGAAGAGCTTCTTGGCCGCGTGGTTAATCCGCTTGGTCAGCCGCTTGACGGCAAAGGACCAATCAATACAACTCAATTCCGTGCGATTGAATCTCAAGCACCAGGCGTTATCGACCGTAAATCGGTTCATGAGCCAATGCAAACAGGTATCAAAGCAATCGACGCGATGGTACCGGTAGGCCGTGGTCAACGTGAGCTTATCATCGGTGACCGTCAAACGGGTAAAACAGCGATCGCGATCGATGCGATCATCAACCAAAAAGGCAACGGCGTGAAATGTATTTACGTTGCCGTTGGTCAAAAACAATCTACTGTAGCAAACGTTGTGGAAACTCTTCGCCGCCACGGCGCTCTTGAGTACACAATCGTCGTAACAGCAGGTGCTTCCGAGCCGGCTCCATTGCTCTTCCTGGCTCCTTACGCTGGTTGCACAATGGGCGAGTACTTCATGTACAAAGGCGAACACGTTCTAGTTATCTATGATGACTTATCGAAACAAGCAGCAGCTTACCGTGAGCTTTCACTCTTGCTTCGCCGTCCACCGGGTCGTGAAGCATACCCAGGTGACGTATTCTACCTGCACTCCCGTTTGCTTGAGCGCGCTGCTAAGCTAAGTGACGCTAGAGGCGGCGGTTCAATGACTGCATTGCCATTCATTGAGACACAAGCATCAGACGTATCAGCATACATTCCTACGAATGTTATCTCGATTACGGATGGTCAAATCTTCCTAGAAGCAGATCTATTCTATTCGGGTCAGCGTCCAGCGGTTAACGTTGGTATCTCCGTATCCCGTGTAGGTGGCTCCGCTCAAATTAAAGCGATGAAGAAGGTAGCGGGTACGCTCCGTCTGGATCTTGCGGCTTACCGCGAGCTTCAAGCGTTCTCGCAATTCGGCTCAGACCTTGATAAATCGACGCTAGCCCGTCTTAACCGCGGTGCGCGTACGATGGAAATTCTGAAGCAAGACGTTAACCAGCCGATGCCGGTTGAGAAGCAAGTTATCTCGATCTACTCTGCAGTTAAAGGTCATTTGGATGAGATTCCGGTTTCGGATATCCTTCGCTTTGAGAAAGAGTTCCATGCGTACCTGGATTCGAATAGCCCTGAAATCGGCCAATCGATCCGCGATACGAAGGATATTGTTGCTGATAACGAGAAAGCTCTCGTTGATGCAATCAATAAATTTAAGAAAAGCTTCTCCGTATCGGCATAAACAAGCGTAGACAGCTGTCGCCACTTCTGTGGCGAGGCTTGTGTTTCGCGGTGAAATATAAGCTTCGTGTACTGGTGAACCTTATACCGTCTTATATTTCAATATATGCCTACGCCCGTCCATAAAGTTCGGGCTTAGGCTACTTACTCCACCAACACCAGGCTTTGGAGCAGGTCCAAAGCAACAAAGGCGGGTGAAACCAAATGGCAAAAGGTATGCGCGATATTAAACGCGAAATCAAGAGTAAACAAAATACGAAGCAGATTACCAAGGCGATGGAGATGGTTGCCGCTTCCCGCTTAAGAAAAGCGCAGGAGGCAGCGCAAGCAGCGCGTCCGTACGCTGAGAAGCTGAAGGAAGTTGTAGCTAGCATCGCAGCCGGTACAAAAGATGTGAAGCATCCGATGCTGGAGACACGTCCGGTGAAGAAGACGGGTTATCTCGTTATTACTTCCGATCGTGGTCTTGCAGGCGGCTATAACGCGAACATTCTTCGTAAAGTAACGCAAACGATTCGTGAAAAACATAAGTCGAGCGATGAGTATGTGCTGTTCGTTATCGGACGGAAGGGTCGCGATTATTTCCGTCGCCGTAACATGCCCATCGTTGAGGAAGTGACTGGCTTGCCAGACGCACCGACTTTTGCTGACATCAAATCGGTTGCTTATTCCGCGGTTAAGAATTTCTCTGAAGGCGCGTATGATGAGCTTTACTTGTACTATAACGAATTCGTTAATGCGATTACTCAAATTCCGACAGCATTACGTTTATTGCCGCTTGAAGAAGTGGGTGGAAACGCATCTGTCACATCGTATGAATACGAGCCATCTCCAGAAGGCGTGCTTGAAGTGCTGCTGCCTAAATATGCGGAAACGCTCATTTATAGCGCGGTACTAGACGGTAAAGCAAGTGAGTTTGGCGCACGTATGACTGCCATGGGAAGCGCAACGAAAAATGCGACGAAGATCATTAACCAATTGACACTCACTTACAATAGAGCGCGTCAAGCGGCGATTACGCAGGAAATTTCTGAAATCGTTGCAGGGGCAAATGCTCAATCGTAACCTATACACTGCAAGGGCTAGGCGCTTGTGATAAGCTGACCGGCGTGCAGTAACAAGAAGGAACCAGGAGGGAAAACCATGAAAAAAGGACACGTAGTATCCGTCATGGGTCCGGTCGTAGACTTAGAGTTCGAACGCGGCAATTTGCCGGAAATTTTGAACGCTGTCAAAATCGAGCAAAAGGGCGAAGCAGGCGGCATTGATATTAACTTGACGCTTGAAGTAGCCGTTCACCTCGGTGACAATAAGGTACGTGCCGTAGCTATGAGTACGACAGACGGTCTTGTACGCGGTATGATCGCTGTAGATACAGGCGCACCAATCACCATTCCGGTTGGGGCTCCAACTCTTGGCCGTGTATTTAACGTACTTGGCCAACCAATTGACGAAGCTGGCGATGCTACATCGGCAATTAACCTTCCGATTCACCGCGCGGCACCTGCTTTCGACGAATTGTCCACGCAAGCGGAAATTCTTGAGACAGGCATTAAAGTAATCGATCTTCTCGCTCCATACGCAAAAGGCGGTAAAATCGGCCTCTTCGGCGGCGCGGGCGTAGGTAAAACGGTTACGATTCAAGAGCTGATCAACAACATCGCACAAGAGCACGGCGGTATTTCCGTATTCGCTGGCGTTGGTGAGCGTACTCGTGAAGGTAATGACCTTTACCACGAGATGAAAGACTCCGGCGTACTTAGCAAAACAGCGATGGTATTCGGACAAATGAACGAGCCGCCAGGCGCACGTCAACGTGTTGCTTTGACGGGTCTGACTATGGCTGAATATTTCCGTGACGAAGAAGGCAAAGACGTTCTATTGTTCGTCGATAACATCTTCCGTTTCACGCAAGCAGGCTCCGAGGTTTCTGCCCTTCTAGGCCGTATGCCTTCCGCGGTAGGTTATCAGCCAACGCTGGCAACTGAAATGGGTCAACTGCAAGAACGTATCACGTCGACGAAAAAAGGCTCGGTTACTTCAATCCAAGCGATCTACGTACCTGCCGATGACTACACGGATCCGGCTCCTGCTACGACTTTTGCCCACTTGGACGCAACGACGAACCTTGAGCGTAAAATCTCTGAGATGGGTATCTTCCCTGCGGTAGATCCGCTCGCATCGTCTTCCCGTATCCTAAGCCCTTCGGTTTTGGGTGAAGAGCACTATAACGTGGCTCAAGGCGTTAAGAAAATTCTGCAGCGCTACAAAGAGCTTCAAGATATTATCGCGATCCTTGGTATGGACGAGCTGAGCGAAGAAGATAAATTGACCGTGTCTCGCGCACGTAAAATTCAACTCTTCCTGTCACAACCGTTCCACGTTGCTGAGCCATTCACAGGTATTAAAGGTAAATATGTACCTGTTAAAGAATCCGTTCGCAGCTTCAAAGAAATTCTCGAGGGCAAACATGACGACCTTCCGGAAGAAGCTTTCCGATATGTTGGTGTGATTGAAGAAGCCGTGGAGAAAGCCAAAACGCTTTAATAGCGAAAGGCGGGAGGAATCCACATGAGTACCTTTTTGGTAGAAATCGTAACTCCAGAGCGTAAAGTATACGCGGAGACTGCGAACATGGTTAGCGTAACAGGCATTGAAGGTGAGCTTGGTATTATGCCAAATCATATTCCGCTCGTAACGCCGCTTCGCATCGCTCCAGTGGTCATTAAACGCGATGGAAAAGTAGATGTTGTTGCGGTAAACGGCGGCTTCGTTGAAGTACGCAAGGATAAGGTTATTATCCTTGCTGAGAGCGCGGAGATCGCTGCCAATATCAATATTGAACGTGCTGAAGCTGCTAAACAGCGTGCTCAGCAGCGTCTTGCGGCTAAGCGTGATGAGGTTGATTATCGCCGCGCAGAGCTGGCTCTGCAGCGCGCTATGAACCGAATAAACACGAAGCAGAAATAATTGAATAAGGAGCATCGTTCCCGCTAACCATGCAGGAACGGTGCTTTTTTTAAATTTATCAACGTATTTCTAGTGGTGATGAAATTGTAATCGATGTTGCGAGCCGCTCGAAGACAGGTTATCTCTCATCTAATATTCGTATTTAAAGATACATTTGACGAAAAATCCGTCATTATGTGTCTTTTTTTGATGAATTCATTAATATTCAGTATTAAGGTGTGTAAATTGTATGTTATTATAATTTACATATAAATAGGTATATTGGCAGGGGGAAGGGAACATGTTTGACTGGTTAGGGATGAAGGCAGGATTGCCGCTTTGGGTCTCATGGCATCTTAACAAGGATCTTAAGGAGGATGTCGAGCAAAGCTTCGAAGGGATTGCAGAAACACGCAAGGAGCTATTGGACGCCTGGGCAAAAGATTATTGGAATCATATGGATCGACTGGCTGAGCAAGTGTCAGGGGTGCTTGTACCGGGAGAGAGGGTTAGCAGCGCCTCCGCACAACTCAATATTGAACGCTTGTTTGAGAGAGCTTATGCGAGAGCCATTGATTTTACTGAAATTTTCCTCCTGGATGAGGGACACAACGTTGTCATCTCAACGAATATGTCTCACAAAGGAACGGCCTACCTGTCAATCAGCTGCCTGCAAAAGGGGCTAGCGTATTCAAATCAGAAAGGCAAACTGCAGAAATGTTTATTCGGGCCTTACAGCGATCCTGTCACATTGCAGCTCGGACCGCGCTCTTCTTCTTTTCACGACAAAATGACATTAATGTTCCTGCTTCCTCTTCAAATAGAAGGGGAATTTGTCGGAACGTTATGCGGACGAGTGCCAAACGATGTGTTAGGTGATTTAATACAACGTGAATCCGGTCATGTTTATCCGGATTCCGGAGACAACTATTTATTTATGGCGAAGGCTGCTTTAAATACACATATCGAGCCGGGCACCGCCTTATCGCGCAGCCGCTTCGAAGATCAGACCTTCACACATGGCGAGAATCTGAAGGACGGCGTTACGACCGATTGGGGTAAGGTGTCAATTCGGGAGCATACAGAGCTTGAAATTATGTTCACTGATCCGGCAACTGGCCAATTGCACCCAGGTGTAGCGAATACGATACGTAACGGCAGTAATCTGTTTGTCGAATTTCCGGGCTATTCGGATTATCGTCACATCCCGGTTATCGGGAAAGGAGTAACCTTCCAGCTTCCGCATTGTCCGGACATGTGGGGCATGATGTGCGAAGGCGATTTAGAGGAGGTGTACCGCATCCGAAGCATTGGCTGGAGACAACGCAAGCTGCAGTTGATCGCTGTATTAAGCTTAAGTATGCTGACTGCGCTGCTTGTTGTGCTTATTGCGATGAATGCTTCTCCGTGGGTTACAGCAGCGGCAGCGGGAGGCTTTAATTTATTATTCGGTTTGCTATACAGCGGGGCGTTCCAGAAGAAGGAATCGAAGCGTGTCGTTCAGCATTTACGCAAAATAAACAGCTTTATACGAATGAATGCGGAAGGTAAAGGTGATTTGACGCAGCGGCTGACGCTCAGCGAATTCGACAATGATGAATCAAAGGAGCTTGCGAAATGGATAAACAATATGATCGATTCCTTAGAGGGCATTATGATCAAGGTGCAGCAGGCTTCGACAGATGTGTTATCCAGTCAATTTGTGCTTAATGAATCGGCTGCCGTAACGGCCGCATCCACTGAGCGGGTTAGTGAAAAGGTCAATGACATGATCGGCAGCATCAGGCTGCAGCTAAAGGATATTGATATGGCCAAGGACGCAGCTGGTGATATGCGTTCGACGCTGCGGCTAATCGAAGAGCAGGCAGCCGAGCAAATCGCGGTCGCCAAAACCGAGGTGGATCGAATCGGTGACAAGATGCACCATATCTCTGCGAAGGTTGGCGAAACAAACGAAACGATTCATAAATTTATGGAGACGGTGCAGGAAATCCAAGGCGTCCTTCAAGTCATTGAACAGATATCGGCGCAGACGCATTTGCTGGCGCTTAATGCTTCTATAGAAGCGGCAAGGGTCGGTGAGCAAGGAAGAGGCTTTGCCGTTGTCGCTTCGGAAATTCGCAAGCTTTCCGATATGACCAAGAAGTCGACCGAGGAGGTACACGCGATTACAGGCCACATCTATAATGATGCGAAGCAGGCCTATGCTTCTATGGATGAGGGAACACGGGTTGTAGATGAAGGGAATCAGCTCGTGGCTGCAGCGGCAAGCATTCTTGCGGCAGCGCATGCGGATGAGCTGCGCAAGACGCAGGTCGTCGACGAGGTTGTCCAGCTCATGGAGAAAATTGCATTGGTCAGCCGAGAAAACCGGAGAGTGTCTTCAGATGTGGAGGGGAACATGCAGGAGCTCATTGGTGAAATGACCAATGTACGGCAAACATCCCAAGGGGTAGAATCGATTACGACACTGCTGCAGCAGCTTGTCGGACAATTCAAGCTGACGGAATCACGAATGAGATGACCATGAAGAGCCGCGGGTATCATTGAGAAAATGGACCTGCGGCTTTGCTGTTCCGCGGGACAAGCAGCCATCTCCAGCATGCCTAACTCCGTCATAGACGACTGTGGAAGCATTTGTTATAATTGTGAGGAAAATTGACCAAGCGGCAACGGTCCGTACCAATTCTATTGACGGAGGCGATTGTGTGGAGAACTACGCCAATAACTATGTCGTCGTGGCTATTTTTATTTTTTTGGGAATTATGCTGCCGGTTGTTGCTTTGACTGTAGGCCGGCTGCTGCGGCCGAATAAGCCGACAGCGTCCAAGCAAACCACTTACGAGAGCGGCAATTTGCCCGTAGGTGAAGGACAGATCCGTTTTAACATCAGGTATTACCTATTTGCATTAATGTTTGTTATTTTTGATGTAGAAACCGTTTTCCTATATCCGTGGGCCGTTGCATATAATAAGCTCGGCTTATTTGTGCTCGTAGAAATGTTGATTTTTGCCAGCATGCTGCTCATTGGTTTGTTATATGCCTGGAAGAAGAAGGTGCTCAAATGGAATTCAGTTTAGAGTCGATTTCACTGGAAGAACGCAAAGAACTGGAACGGAATGTTTTTATGGGCACGCTCGAGCAATTGAAGGCTTGGGCAAGAAGCAACTCCTTATGGCCGCTAACCTTCGGGCTCGCTTGCTGCGCGATCGAGATGATGGGGACGGGTGCCTCCCATTATGATTTAGACCGCTTTGGCGTGATGTTCCGTACATCGCCGCGCCAGTCTGACGTCATGATCGTAGCCGGTACGGTAACGAAGAAAATGGGACCGCTGCTCCGTCGCTTATACGACCAAATGCCGGAGCCGAAATGGGTAATTGCGATGGGCTCCTGCGCTA
The DNA here is from genome assembly GCF_049725345.1 of Paenibacillus praedii. Taxonomy (NCBI): domain Bacteria; kingdom Bacillati; phylum Bacillota; class Bacilli; order Caryophanales; family Paenibacillaceae; genus Paenibacillus; species Paenibacillus praedii. The sequence continues at coordinate 111,745 of NZ_JBMWAM010000004.1, forward strand.
CTGCGGGCGGGCCGTATATTAAGTCGTATGCGGTTATTAAAGGCGTGGATCAGATCGTGCCTGTAGATGTGTATATTCCTGGCTGCCCGCCTAATCCTGCCGCGCTCATATACGGCATAAATAAGCTGCAAGAGAAGATTCGCTACGAGGCGAAAACCGGGAAGCGGGTGACCGGCAGATGAGCGAGGAGAAGAAAGAAGAGAAAGCGCTTACGGATACGCCTGTCGACCCAGAGCGGGAGGCCAAGCTAAAGGCAGCGGCGGAAGCGCGAGCAGCACGAGCGGCTGCGAAGGAAAAGGCTGATGCCGAAGCGGCGGAAGCGCCGCCGCCACCGAAGCAGCCGTCACCGAAGCAGCCTGAGCTGGACGCCATCACGGCACTGCTCAAGGAGCAGCTTGCGGAGGGAGCGGTGGAGGATGCCTATGTCAATGAGCTGAACGGTGATATGCCGACCCTCGTTGTGAGCAATGCGCATTGGCGCGATGCCGCCAGGCTGTTTAAGCAGCACGAGCAGCTGCAATTCAACTACTTGCGGAATATATCGGGCGTCGATTATGAGACGCATATGGAAGTGGTTTATCATATGGTATCGCTAAGCAGTAAGCGTGAGGCTGCCGTTAAGGTGAAGACGGAGAGGGAGAACGCCTCTGTTTATTCCGTGACACCGGTCTGGGCGACAGCGAATTGGAACGAACGTGAAATCTACGATTTGCTTGGCATCGATTTCTCTGGACATCCTGATCTGCGACGCATTATGATGTCGGATGATTGGGTCGGGCATCCGCTTCGCAAGGACTATGAACCGTTAGACTCGGAGGTGTAAGCAGCCCTTGATCCGTACAGAAGAGCTACTCTTAAACGTTGGTCCTCAGCATCCCAGCACGCATGGTGTATTCCGTATCGTCGTTAAGCTTGATGGAGAAGTCATTACCGAGGCGACGCCGGTCATGGGGTATTTGCATAGAGGCACTGAGAAGATCGCGGAAAACTTGAATTTCACGCAAATTATTCCTTATACGGATCGGATGGATTATGTTTCGGCCATGACGAACAACTATGTGCTTGTTCATGCGGTTGAGACCATGATGGGGCTTGAGGTGCCGCAGCGCGCTGAATTTCTCCGGCTGATTGTGATGGAGCTGCAGCGCGTAGCAAGTCATTTGGTATGGTGGGGAACGTATTTGCTCGATATTGGGGCGATGAGCCCGTTCCTGTATGCGTTCCGCGACAGGGAAATGATTATCGATTTGTTTAATGAGCTGTGCGGCGCGAGATTGACTTATAACTATATGCGTGTTGGAGGCGTCAAATGGGATGCTCCACCAGGCTGGATGGATAAGGTGAGCGACTTTATTCCGTATATGGAGAAGAAGCTGGAGGAGTACGACAGACTGGTCAGCGGCAATGAAATTTTTCTTGCCCGGATCAGAGGAGTCGGTCAATACGATGCGGCGACCGCGATCGATTACGGCTTGTCAGGCGCAAATCTTCGCTGCACAGGTGTCGATTGGGACCTCCGCAAAGCGGAGCCGTACAGCTTATACAGCCAATTTGAATTCGACGTGCCGCTCGGACAAAAGGGCGATTGCTATGATCGTTACCGGATTCGGCTCGAGGAAATCAGGCAAAGCCTGCGCATTCTGAAGCAGGCAGTCCAGCAGTTTCCGAATAACGGCGAAACAATGGGCAAGGTGCCGAGGGTGATCAGGCCGCCGGCAGGCGAGGTTTATGTTCGTATTGAGTCACCGCGCGGCGAAATCGGCTGCCACATCGTCTCGAAAGGAAAGGCTGAGCCGTATCGGCTGAAGTTCCGCAGGCCATCCTTCGTGAATTTGCAAATCTTGCCGAAGCTGCTGGTCGGTGAAACGATGACGAATCTCATTACGATTCTGGGCGGCATCGATATTGTCGTCGGGGAGGTCGATTGCTGATGCCATGGCTGAGTGAACCGCTCACATGGGGCAATGCGCTTGTACTGTTTTTGTGGGCGGTCGTCTTTCTATTCATCGTGCTTGGCTTCGTGACTTACGCAATTTATTTCGAACGCAAGGTTATTGGCTGGATGCAGTTGCGTATCGGTCCTAATCGGGTAGGGCCGCTGGGACTGTTCCAAACGGTTGCAGATATATTAAAATTGCTTCTTAAGGAAGATACGATTCCGCGCAAGGCGGATAGGATGCTGTTCATTCTTGCTCCGGTGCTTGCGTACATCCCTGCCTTCTCCGTGCTGGCGGTGCTTCCTTATACGCAAAATCTTTATTTCGCCGATTTGAATGTCGGGTTGCTCTATTATGTGGCGTTGTCAGGCATTTCGACGCTTGCGATTGTGCTTGGAGGATGGGCTTCGAATAACAAATACGCCTTGCTCGGCGGTATGCGCTCGGCGGCGCAAATGATCAGCTATGAGGTGCCGCTCGTTATATCGGTGGTCGGTGTAGTGATGCTCAGCGGCAGCCTGAATCTGCGCGATATTGTGGCGGCGCAGGATGGGGGCTGGTTTTGGAATTGGAACTTCCTTCCCCAAATTATCGGGTTCGTCGTCTTTATCATTGCGGCGGTCTCAGAGCTCAACCGTACGCCATTCGATTTGCCGGAGGCGGAGTCGGAGCTTGTTGCGGGCTATCATGTCGAGTACAGCGGGTTTCGATTCGCGTTCTTCATGCTTACAGAATACGTGTATGTGTATGCGATTGCTGCGCTTACGACAGTACTGTTCCTGGGAGGCTGGCATGCGCCGGCACCGTTTCTCGATTTTGTTCCGGGAATCATTTGGTTTCTGCTTAAGTTTGCGTTTATCGTGTTTTTCCTCTTTTGGATTCGGGCGACCTTCCCGCGCGTACGCGTTGATCAGTTAATGGGGCTTGGCTGGAAGGTGCTGCTGCCGGTTGCGCTGCTGAACGTGTTTCTGACCGCTGCCTATTTGGAGCTGTTTATCAAAAGATAGCAAAGGGGCGAGCAACATGAACGGATTGATTAAAGGATTAGGCGTAACACTCAAATCGATGACGGAGCCTAAAGTGACAACTTCTTACCCTGACGTGCCATTTAACATGCCGGATCGATTCCGCGGCATTCAGCATTTCATTCCAGATTTGTGTATCGTCTGCAACCAATGCGCGCGTATTTGTCCGACCGATTGCATCACGCTGACAGGCAAGCCGAACCCGGATCCGGACAAAAAGGGGAAGGTTATCGACACGTTTGATATTAATTTTGAAATATGCATTTTGTGCGACCTGTGCACTGAGGTTTGTCCGACTGAGGCGATTGTGATGACGAATCACTTTGAGCTGTCGACGTTTAGCCGCGATGATTTATTTAAGGATGTAGAATGGCTGACGAATAATAACACGCTCGTACGGGAGGACAATAACAACATCGGCGCGCCGGCCAAAGGAGGCGGCAAATAGTTGTTCAATATTGATTTTACAGGCGAGTTTGTCGCTTTCTTTATTATATCGGCGATTATGATTTGCGGAGCCGTGCTGATGGTTAGCCTGGAGAAGGTCGTTCATATGGTTATTTCAATGGCGGCCGTGTTTCTTGGCCTCGCCGGGATGTTCGTTCTGCTGGAAGCGGAATTCGTAGCCTTCGTCCAGGTGCTTATTTATGCAGGGGCGGTTTCGATTCTTATGATCTTCGGCATTATGATGACGAATCATCAGCCCGGCGAGAGGGAGAAGGCGAAGCCGCTGCATGAGGCACTGGCGCTGGTGGCCGCATTAAGCGTGTTTGGTCTATTATTTTATGCGATTCGCACGACGACGTTCCCGGAGCCGAAGTCCTTTCAGGCGGGCGAAGACAATACGATGGCAATCGGCGAGCTGTTGTATACCGGCTATGTACTGCCGTTCGAGCTGCTGTCGGTGCTGCTGACCGTTGCTTTTATCGGGGCGATCGTGTTGGCGAAGAAGGAGGCGGATTGATCGGATGCTTCCCTCCTATTTAACAATGGCGGCGATATTGTTCTGTATCGGGCTTTATGGCGCATTAGTGAAACGAAATGCGATTGTCGTGCTGCTCTCGCTCGAGCTGATGCTAAATGCGGTCAATTTGAATTTGATTGCGTTCTCGAAGTATGGCGTTGTCCCGTCGCTGACTGGACAAATTTTTTCTATTTTTACGATTACAGTCGCTGCTGCCGAAGCTGCGATTGGGGTAGCGTTACTCATTGCGTTATTCCGTATGCGCGGAACGGTTAATGTCGATGAATTAGACAAAATGAGGAGGTAGCGCGGCATATGGAAATGTACTCGAAAGCGGCTTGGCTGATTCCGCTGTTCCCGCTGGCGGCGTTCCTCGTTTTGACCGCGCTCGGCCGCAGCTTTCGCAGGGCTGGCGTATGGATTGGAGCCATAGGCTCGCTGACGGCTTTTATACTGTCTCTGCTCATTGTTATTAGCCGTCTTGACATGAATGCGGTGGACTACAATTATGCGTTTAATTGGATTGAAATCGGAGAATATACGCTTCGAATAGGATTCGAAGTAACGAATTTGACGGCCTTGATGCTGGTCGTGGTGACGCTGGTCAGCTTCCTGGTTAACGTCTATTCTGCCGGTTATATGAAGAAAGACGAGCGGATTACCGTGTTTTACGGCTATGTATCGTTATTTACCTTCTCGATGCTCGGACTGGTGTTATCCGATAATCTGCTCTCGCTTTATATTTTTTGGGAGCTGGTAGGGGTTTGCTCATTCCTGCTGATCGGATTCTGGTATACTCTGCCTAAAGCCAAGGCTGCTGCCAAAAAAGCGTTCATCGTGACGCGCATCGGCGATGCCGGCCTGCTGCTTGGCATTCTGCTGCTTTTCTGGTATATGCCGGATCATGCGCTAGATTTCACGACGATACAGAGTGTGTTTGATGGTCAATCCGGTGCTATAACGAACGGAATTACCACCTTAATCGCGCTGCTCATATTCCTTGGAGCAATAGGGAAATCGGGTCAATTTCCGCTGCATGTCTGGTTGCCGGACGCCATGGAGGGCCCGACCCCGATAAGCGCGCTTATTCATGCAGCTACGATGGTTGCGGCTGGCGTGTTCCTAATTGCGCGGACATATGATATTTTTCAGGATTCTGCTGCTGCGATGGAAACGATCGCGTATGTTGGCGGATTTACCGCTATTTTCGCGGCGACAATTGCGCTCGCACAAAACGACATCAAAAGAATTTTAGCTTACTCTACGGTAAGCCAGCTTGGCTATATGATGATGGCGCTGGGGCTTGGCTCTTTGACGGGCGGCATATTTCATTTGTTCACGCATGCCTTCTTCAAGGCGCTGCTGTTCCTTGGCGCCGGCAGCATTATACACGCGGCACATACACAGAACATTAACGAATTGGGCGGACTTGGCTCGAAGATGCGCGTGACGGCGTGGACTTTTGCCATAGGGGCATTGGCCTTGTCCGGGATTCCCCCGCTGTCAGGCTTTTGGTCGAAGGATCTCATCCTGACAGTGGCGCTGGATACGAATCCGTTATTGTTCGTTGTCGGCTTGGCGGCTGCTTTCTGTACGGCGCTGTATATGTCGAGATTGTTTTTTCTCGTCTTTATGGGCAAGCCGAGCAAGGCAGTTATTAACGCGAAGGAGTCATCGGCATCAATGACCGTGCCGCTGATCGCGCTTGCTGTGCTCGCGGTAACGTCTGGCTTCGTCGAGACGCCGTGGAATGGTTGGTTTGGCTCGTGGCTGAGCGGAGAAGCCGAGGCTGCGCATAGCAGCGGAGTTGCGATTATCGCTTCGATTGCTGTAGGCTTTCTCGGGATTTATATCGGCTGGCTCATTTATGGCAAGCGGAGCACCACTAGGGAATCTACTGCGGAACGTTCACCTTGGTTAAGCAAGCTGCTGGAGCGGGGCTATTACCTGGATGAGCTTTACGCAGCTGTTATTGTGAAGCCGATTAAGCTGGCAGGTGAGCTTATGATTGTTCTGGATACCTACTTCATTGGCGGTATCGTTCGGTTGGCTGGGGTGTCGATGGCATCTGCCGGCAGAGTGGCCGCAAGGCTGCAGAACGGACAGGTGCAGACATACAGCCTTGCAGCTGTGATTGGGCTCGTTGTCATTGTTGCAGCCATTGTCGGAAGGAGGTTCTGGCCATGAGCATCCTGAACGACACTCCGATATTATCGTTTATTTTGTTATCTCCACTGCTTGGGATTCTTGTTATTTTGCTGCTGCCGAAGCATCGGAGCAGCTGGCTGAAGACGGCCGCTGTCATGATTACGCTGGTTCCGCTTGCGCTTTCCTTATGGTTATATACGGAATATGATCAGCAGCACGGCGGAGCGGTCTTTGAGGAGCAGTTAAGCTGGGTGGAGGTTCCGCTTAACAAAGAGCTGCAGAATGGCGCATCGAGCTATAGTTTTTCCTTCCAGTATACACTTGGAATCGATGGGCTATCGCTGCCGCTGCTGCTGCTAACGACGCTTGTGACAGCAATGGCTGCGCTTGCCGCCGTGCATGTAAAAAAACGGTGGAAGTCGTTTTTTGTATGGTTCTTGCTCTTGGAGCTGGGGATGCTGGGTGTTTTTCTCGCCCGCGACGTATTTCTGTTCTTCATTTTCTTCGAAATCACCCTTATTGCGATGTATTTTTTAATTGGCATTTGGGGTTATTTCAATCGAGAGCGGGCGGCCAATCAGTTTTTGCTGTATAACGGAATCGGGTCTGCTATTATGCTGCTTGCATTCGTTCTGCTCGTTAGCACGGCGGGATTCCGAATTGATCAAGTTGGCGAGCAGGTAAATCTGATCTATAGCGGCGGCTACGCCGATATAATGCGCAACTTGGCTGATCCGAACGCATGGGTCAATAGGGTGCCTGAGCAGCTCGGCTCTATTAATCCGTTCTATATGACGGATACCATGCAATGGGTATTGTTCATTATGCTGCTTGTAGCTTTCGGTATTAAGCTGCCGGTCTTTCCGTTCCACACCTGGATGCTGAAGGTGCACACGGAAGCGCCGCCTTCAGTAGTCATGATCCATTCCGGGGTCTTGCTTAAGATGGGTGCATACGGTCTGCTGCGCTTCGGCGTGCTGCTTTTTCCAGAGCAGGCAAAGGATTGGGCGGTTGTGCTGGCCGTGCTTGGCGTCATTAACATTTTGTACGGAGCGCTGCTCGCCTTCCGGCAGCGGGAATTCAAGCTGGTGCTTGCGTATTCCTCGATTAGTCATATGGGAATCGTGCTGCTCGGTATGGCTGCCTTTAATGAAATTGGTCTTCAGGGGGCGGTATTCCAGCTCGTGTCTCACGGACTCATATCCGCATTGCTCTTTCTCATTGTTGGCAGTATTTACGAGCGGACGGGAACGACGGAACTGACTGAGCTTGGCGGCTTGGCCAGGTCGATGCCGTTCATCAGCGGAGTGCTGCTGACGGCAGGGCTTGCATCGCTTGGCTTGCCGGGCTTATCAGGCTTCGTTGGCGAGTTTCTCGCCTTTCTCGGATTGTTTGAATCTATGCGCTGGTTGACGGCAGCAGGCGTGTTAGGCATTGTATTGACGGCGGTCTATGTCCTGCGCGCTGTGCTGAAGATCACGTTCGGGACTCAGCCGGAAAAGTATGGCGCGCTTAAGGATGCGCGGCTCATCGAAGCGATACCGATGATCGTGCTGCTGGCCTTCATTGTGCTGTTGGGCTGTTATCCATCCGTTCTGACGGATACTGTGCAATACAATATAAATGGCCTGTTCGAACAATTAATTGCAACAAGGGCGGGGGGATAGACCATGGACCAAGGCGTTTCATTTATACCGCTGACATGGACGGATATGCTCTACCTTGCTCCGGAGCTTTCTCTTGCAGCCGTATTTATTATGCTTGTGCTGCTTGATCTATTTTTGCCGAAAAGCTCCAGCAGGCTGCTGATCGGATGGGGGTCGCTCGGGGGACTGCTGCTTTCGCTGGCGCTCGTGCTGTGGCGGATGCTGGATATGCATCAAACGGGCTCGGCGCCGATTCAATTGCTCGCTAACAGCTATCGGATCGATGATTTTGGCAGTCTGCTGAAAATCGTAATTTTAACGGGCTCGGCACTGATCGTTCTGTTGGCAATGGGTTCCTTGAGGGAGGAAGCCGGCATAACCGAAAAAGGCGAATATTTTTATTTGCTGCTGCCCGCTGTTATCGGCGCGATGTCAATGGCTTCCTCGGGTAATTTGATTACGCTGTATATCGGACTTGAGCTGCTTAGCATTACGAGCTACGTGCTTGTCGGCATGCGGCGCAAATCGTCTAAGTCAGCGGAGGCAGCTTTTAAATACCTGGTGACGGGAGGCGTTTCCTCAGCGTTTGTGCTGTTCGGGATGTCGTACCTGTACGGAGTGACAGGCTCCGTTGATCTAGCTGTTATAGGGCAAGCCTTGCCGGGTGCTCTGACCGATTATAAAGCGCTTGTCTATGTGGGCTTCTTCTTCATGCTGGCAGGTTTCGGAATCAAAATCGCCGCAGCGCCCTTTCACGCGTGGGCACCTGATGTGTACCAAGGGGCGCCGACTCCAGTATCCGCTTTCCTTGCGGTCATTTCGAAAGGCGCGGCACTCGCCGTTCTATTTAGAATTCTGTTCAATACGGTAATGATTGTCGCAGGGGTTGATGAGGGAGTGGTATCGAGGGATGTGTTTTTCGCTCTGCTGGTGCTCTCTGCCGCGGCGATGCTCGTGGGTACAACAACTGCGCTAGGTCAAAAAAATGTGAAGCGTATGCTCGCGCTCTCTGGCGTAGCAAATGCCGGTTACATGCTGGTGCCGATTGGCATTTCGATAACGGTGGTGCATAGCAGCAACTTCTCGGAGTTCGTGTTTTACTTGGCCGTCTATTTACTGATGACAATTGGAGCATTCGCGGTACTGACGGTCGTTAGCGGGGCGTCAGGGCATGAAGAGCTGAAGAGCTTCTCCGGCATGTATTATCGGGCGCCTTGGACGGCAGCGGCGATGGTCATCTTCATTCTGTCGCTTGCAGGGCTGCCGGTTTCCGGCGGGTTTTTCGGGAAGTTGTTTATTTTACTGGGAGCGGCCAGCGCGAAGGCTTACTGGTTAGTGGCGATCATGGTTGTCAGCAGCGTCATTTCGTATTATTTCTATTTTGGAGTTGTCCGGCAAATGTTCATGCGCAGCGGCAATATCGATCGCGAGATTCACGTGCCAGTACCAACCGGGATCGTTATTTGGCTTTGTGCGATAGCAACACTTGTGCTTGGCTTATTCCCTGCCTTGCTCATGAACGTCATTGATGCCGTTTTCTCGATTCACTATGATCTGCTGTTTGGTTATGGCGATTGAACGAATACCAGTTTGAAGTTTGAAGTGTGCGAATAAGTGCTGTGAAGCTCTCTTGCAACGCGATGGCGTTGACGACAATAGGTCGGAGCGAGGCTTGCAGCGCTTTTTTTGCAGCTATGAGGGCACGTGAGTTGGTATTTGCAAAAAATGTTTAGAATTTGGTTCAAATGGGTAATGGACAGGAGAATACTTAGGATAAGAAAGAAAGCATATTTTCTTGGGTATTTAAACCTTATGTGAAGAGGAGTGGCATAGGTCTTATGTCCTTTTGTGCGCGAGAAACAAGGGAAATGGTATATCGGAATAGAATTTTACAGGTGGAATCGAATTATTGAAGACTTATTCCGGTTTTGAAGCGGGTAACTTGCTTTTTGACTCTTTGCTTCACTATCCCCTCAGCTCAGGAAGAGAACGGGGCGGCTTAGGAAGTACAGCAGGTTAGGCTATGGAATAAGGAGCGGTTAAATGGAGCCTTGGCAGATGTTATGGCGTTACGGTGGTATAGTCCTGAGCCGATGGGATAGTGGCATAAAGGAAATGAATGAATACGATACATAAAGGCAGAATACGATGATAATTAAAATGCGACAACGAGCAGGCAAGCAACGGCGACATAAGTCTGACGCCTCCTCCCGAGCTCTCATGCAGGGAATGATTAGGCCGTCGTCATTCATCGACAACATCATATCGCGCTTGAGCAAGCCGGCAAGCGCGGCAAGCCTGTCTCGCGGGGCGCGCACGCTTCTTCGTCGCGCGCTGCCCGCGCTGCTGCTCGCGAGCGTTGCCCTCGGGGGCATAGCCCCCGCAGGGCCTGCTCGCACAGCGGCGCCTGCGGCGCAGGCGGCCGCCGCAGACGCGGCCGCTGGCGCCAACGGCGCCCAAGCAGAGCAGCCGCATAGCTGGCTGCTCAAATGGCGCGATCCCGCGCTCGCGCATGAGCTGCGCGGGACGGAGGTGCTCCGCCGTCAGGATGAGACGGCGGTGTTTCTTGTGCGTCCGCAAGATAGCGAAGCGGACGCGCAGGAGTGGCTGCGCCGGCTGCAGAGCTTGCCGGACGTGGAATATGTGCACCCGAATTTTGGGGTGCACATTCTTGATTTGCCTCCCGTAGCGGAAGAGGCCGCGCCGGGAGGCGTGCAGACGCCTGCGAGGGACGCAGCAGGCGCAGGTGCGGGCGAGCGTGGCAGCGCCGCGAGCGATACAGCGCCGCAGGCGCAGCTGCCTGCGAAGCTGGAAGCGGCCAGCACGGCAGCGGCTGCAGCGGCGGCTCCGTACGCGGCTAATGATCCTGAGCTGACGAAGCAGCTCTATCTTCATCAAATCGGCGTGCCGAAAGCGTGGGAAACCGTCCGTGAGCAGTCGAAGCTTACGATTGCCATTGTGGACACGGGGGTTGATCTTGATCATCCTGATTTGAAGGATAATCTTGTGCCCGGCGTCAATCTCGTTAATCCCAATTCGCCTCCTGATGATGATAATGGTCATGGCACCAGCGTGGCGGGAGTCATCGGTGCTGTCGGCAACAATGGCGTAGGTGTAGCAGGCATACTATGGAAAGCAAAAATTATGCCGATCAAGGCGCTTGATCATCGCGGCGACGGTACTGAACAAGAGCTCGGCGAAGCGATTCTGCATGCCGTGCGCAGCGGCGCTAGCATCGTGGTGCTGTCTGTGGGATTGCATCGCTATTCGCCATATATGCTTGATATTGTGCAGTATGCGGAGAGTAAGGGGGTGCTGCTCATCGCTGCGGCAGGCAATGACGGCTTGACTTTGGGGACGAAGGCAGCAGTGAAATACCCTGCCGCTTATCCGACTGTGCTTGCGGTCGGAGGCGTGAAAGCTAACAATTCGGTCAATCCCCGGTCGAATCCGGGCAGTGAGCTTGATATCGTTGCTCCATGGAATGTGTTTACAACTTCGATTGGTGGTTTATATAAAAAGCAAGAAGGTACCTCAATGGCCGCACCGCAGGCTGCAGCCGCGGCGGCGTTAGTTTGGTCTCGTTACAGAACATTAAAGCCTTATCAGATCCGTGAGCTGCTGCGTCAGACAGCGCAGGATATTGGAGCGGCTGGTGCAGACCATGCTTCCGGCTATGGCGTCCTAAGGGTGGATCAAGCCGTAAGCTCAACCTTGAAGCCCGATGGCTTTGAGCCAAACGACAGCAACAGAACGGCGTCGCGTTTTCCGCTTCATACGCAAATATCCGCTGAACTTCAAGGAACTGCCGATCATGATTGGTATAGGATCGATACTCCTTATGACGGTACGTTAACCATTTCTTATGAGGGATTGGTTGAAAGCGGAAATATTGTACCGCCCGTTCGTATGACGCAATACACCAATGGCGTCAAGCAAAGTACTGTCGACACGAAGCTTGCAAGCAGGTCCATTGATTTCGAGGTGAAGAAGGGACAGCATCTTATTCATCTTGAGCTTATTAACCAGAGCAGTGATGACAGGCTGCCCTATAAGCTTACGTCAACGTTTACCATGAAAGCTGACGATTACGAGAACAATGACAGATCCTATGAAGCTTTTACGCTTCAGCCTCGTTCACAGTCGATAACGGGAAACTTTCACCAGACTGCTGACCGTGATTGGTTCGCCGTAACATTCACGCAAAGCGGCAGGCTCAGCCTGACGCTAAGCACGAATACGGTGCGCATTGATCCGGGTCTTGCCCTTCAGCGGGCGGGCCAGCCATTACTTGTGTATGACGACGAAGAAGAGGGGGAGACTGAGCATTCACCAGTTATAACTATCACACCCGGCAAATATTATATTCGTATTCACAATGCGATCTCATCCGAAGCAAGTCCGAGTATCGGCACCTATACGCTGAAGATGGAATTCACGCCAAAGTACGATGATCCGAATGAACCAAACGATAAATCGTATGAAGCCTTTATGGTTAATCCAGGAACCGAGTATCTTGGCGTCATTGGAAGCTTTGCTGATGTAGACTGGTTTCAGTATCGCATAGCGAGCTCGAGTATCGTAAGCATTTCGATCGGCAACGTGCCCGTAAAACATAATTTGAAGCTTGAGCTCTATGACAAACGTATGAAACAGTTGGCGCAAACAAGTACGAATGCGACCGGCAAGCTTCAAACAAAGGAGCAGTTGCTTCAGCCGGGCATATATTATGTAAAGCTGACAGCGGACGCACCATTTGATCAGCAGTATTATCGCTTTAATTTAGTAGCGGAGGAGCTGGTCGCGGGATTCCGGGATATTAAAAATCATTGGGCGCAAAATGAGATTACAGCTTTAAACAAGCAGGGAATTATTAATGGAACAGGCGAAAACCGATTCGAGCCGAAGCGGGCCATCACTCGTGCCGAAGCGGTTGCGATGGTGGTGAAGGCCTACAAACCACTCCCGGTGAATACAGTGCAAACGAAACGATTCAGGGATGTCCCGAATGGTCATTGGGTCTCAGACGCTGTCGCAAGGGCCGTTCACCAGGGCTGGATCAAAGGCTTCCCTGATGGAACCTTCAGGCCTGAACAGCCGATCACGCGCGCTGAAATGGCGTTTATTCTTGGCAATGCCGAAGGGGTAAGGCCGCAATTGCCGATCGTTGATCCGTTTGCCGACGTGCCTCGAACCGCTTGGTATGCGCCAATGCTGTTCGCGATGAAGCTTGGCGGCCAGATTGAAGGCATGCAGGCGGATAGTTACAAACCTAAGCAGCAAGCAAGCAGAGCCGATTTCACCGTGCTGTTGTATCGAGTGATGAGCTAGGGAGGATTCATGGACGTTGACTATGGGCTTTACGACAGCCTTCAAACCTATACAGGTATGACAGGATTGTTCTCTATTTTAATTGTAATTCTGTGTATTATTTTCGTTTGGTCGGTGCTGAGAGAGGTGAAATGGGAAGCATTGTTTCGTTTTCCCCGCAGCCCAAAAGCACGTATGTTTCAGGTTATTATCGCCATTATTATTGGACATTTGTTAGCCAGGTTTATTTTGGAATATTGGGGCTATACGATGCTCCTCAAGAGCTTTGTCGAATAACAAAAGCGAAATATGTCAACAATGGGTAATACATGACGGTACGAAAATACCGATGTCTTACGAATAGTTAAGTGAATAACTAATTTTAAATTGGAAACGCATTTTTGTCCCAAGAAAAACATCGATTTTCATCTAAAAGAGTCTTTTCATGACGAGCGATTCGCAGACAAAATGTGGCATGAATTTAACGCTTGTCGATTCATGTAAATGAGTGATAAGATGAAGTTTGGGAAAAGTGTGTAATTCCAAAATTTACGAGTAGGAAATAGAAAATGCAGCTCGCGGAGGGAACCTAAGATGACCAAAATTATCGTCCGCGGAGGCCAGCGATTGAAGGGTACGGTCCGTGTCAGCGGAGCCAAAAATGCAGTACTGCCCATTTTAGCGGCCTCATTATTAGCGACAGAAGGAGACAGCGTCATCAACGACGTACCCCTCCTCGATGACGTTATGACGATCCAGAAGGTGCTAGCCTCATTAGGCGCACAATTATCTTATAATAATGAAACGATGCGCATATCGGCGTCGGCTATAACGACTTATGAAGCTCCTTATGAGCTTATTCGCAAAATGCGGGCATCCTTCCTTGTGATGGGACCGCTTCTTGCTCGCATCGGCAGAGTTCGAATTTCACTGCCTGGGGGATGTGCAATCGGTACTCGTCCGATAGACCAGCATTTGAAGGGCTTCGAAGCAATGGGCGCAGAAATTACACTTGGTCAGGGCTTCATCGAAGCAAGCACGAAGACGCGTCTCAAGGGGGCGAAGATTTATCTTGATGTAGCAAGCGTTGGAGCGACTGAGAACATCATGATGGCTGCCGCTTTAGCAGAAGGCACGACGATACTCGAGAATGCTGCGAAAGAACCTGAAATCGTTGATTTAGCCAACTATATCAACGCGATGGGCGGTAAGGTTCGCGGTGCAGGAACAGGCGTTATCCGTATCGAGGGCGTAGACAAGATGCATGGCGCAGTACACAATGTAATTCCAGACCGAGTAGAAGCGGGTACCTTTATGATAGCCGCTGCGATTACAGGCGGAGACGTATTTGTAGAGGGTGCGATCGCGGATCATCTAACGCCGGTTATTTCAAAGCTTCAGGAAATGGGCGTAAAGATTACCGAAAGTGATAACGGTATTCGTGTACAATCCAGCACGACTTTGAAATCCGTTGATGTCAAAACGTTGCCGCATCCGGGTTTCCCGACAGATATGCAGTCGCAAATGATGGCCTTGCTGCTCGTAACTGAGGGAACAAGTGTCGTAACAGAAACGGTGTTTGAGAATCGCTTCATGCATGTCGAAGAATTCCAGAAGATGAATGCGCAGATTAAGGTTGACGGACGTACAGCGATTGTAAGCGGCGGATTGCCGTTATCGGGAGCCAAGGTATGTGCAACTGATCTGCGTGCGGGCGCGGCGCTTATATGCGCGGCACTGCGTGCTGAGGGTGAGACGGAAGTAACAGGTCTGCATCATGTGGATCGTGGATACGTTGATATTACCGGCAAGCTTGCATCGCTGGGTGCGGATATTTACCGGGTAGAGAATGAAGAAGAGAATGCTGCTGAGGTGGCAGCTATTATTTCAGCTGCAGCTAGTAAAGCAGTGACAGTTGCAGCAAGCAATGAACCATTGCCTGCGCGTGATATCGTCTCAGTAGTCGCGATATCTGCATCAGCTGGCGAAGGTGAGACCTCTCCTGCGTATAAGCGTGAGAAAGAAGTTTCCATGCTAAAGGTACAGCCGACATGGGCTTAGCAGGCCTTGGCAACCTAAAGAAGCTGTTTCAAATAAGCTGCAGCAGGCTTATCTGAAACAGCTTCTTTTTTTCATCCATTATCGAGTAGGCTTGTAAGAAGGATTTAGCTATAATGGATGCAACAACTGTTTTTACGCAAAGGGGCGCTTATGGCAACAATTCATGATGTAGCAAAAAAAGCAAAGGTATCCGTTACGACGGTTTCCCGTGTATTAAATAACAGGGGTTATATCAGTGAGGCGACTCGAGCCAAAGTGTTTAAGACGATGGAGGAGCTGAACTATCAGCCGAATGAGATTGCTCGTTCCCTACTTAGAAAGCAATCTAATGTTATTGGACTTATCCTGCCTAATGTGGCTCATCCATTTTTCAGTGAGCTAACGAATCATATTGAAAGCTATGCTTATGAGCACGGCTTCAAAATGCTACTTTGCAATTCCCAGCTCGATCCGGTAAAAGAGAAGGACTACATCGAGATGTTAAAGCGCAATCGCGTTGATGGGATCATCATGGGCAGCCATACGCTGCAGGTTGAGGAATACAAGCATTTGAGCTCACCGATCGTAACGTTTGACCGTCAAATCAGCAAAGAAATTCCATACATTTCTTCCGATAACTATGCAGGAGGAAGCCTTGCGGCCAGCCTGTTGATTGATAAGGGTTGTAGGAAAATTGCTCATATTTGTGGAAATTTAGAGCTTCAATTGCTAGCAAATAAACGAACAGAGGCTTTTCAAGCGATCGTGAATGCGAATCATGTGGAGCATCTTATTATTCAGACCGATATGAATGTGTTTGATCAGATGCAATACGAGGAAATTATGCGTCAGCTGTTCCAGGAGCATCCCGATATTGACGGCATATTCGCGACGAGCGACATTATTGCGGCATTTGCGATCAAAGAAAGCGCAGCTGCAGGCAAACGTATTCCGGAGGACATTAAGATTATCGGCTATGATGATATTAATGCGGCAAAATGGATGATGCCGGCCATTACGACGATTAAGCAGCCTATTGCTCAAATGGCTCAAAAAGCGGTCGACCTTATTATGGGACAGATGAGTGAAGAGCCGTTTGCAGCAGAAAATATCCTTCCCGTCAAACTGGTGGAACGGGCAACAACCTAAAAAGTAACAAGCTAAAATCCCTTGCGCAGCGCGGGATTTTTTATTTTAATCAAATATGTCAAAGGAATGACATGTCAAACGATTGACATATAATGCGTCCGTCTATATAATACGATATGAAAGCGGTTTACATAATCAATAAACCGTAAAACACTTTTATGAATCGGGGGATATAGAATGAAAACTTGGAAGTGGATGCAGGCATTGGTCTTATCTCTTATCGTTGTTATGGTCGTTACAGCTTGTGGTAATTCAGAAGAATCTGGCGATAGCTCAGAAGTGAAGATATCGCTGCTTAACTCCAAAGGTGAAATTCAATTGCAGCTTGAAGAAGCGGCGAAGGCTTTTAAAGAGGATAATCCGAATATCACGCTTGAAATCATTCCGGTTCCGGCAGGACAGTCACCGTTTGAGAGAGCGTCCGCGCTTTACGCATCTGGCAATCCTGCAACGATCACAATGCTTGATACAGGAGACGTAGAGAAGTTTAAAGATCGTATTCTAGATCTAAGTGAAGAGAAATGGATGGCAGATGCCGTTGACCGCAGCACTTCGCTGACGACATTCGATGACAAGAACTACGCATTCCCGCTTGCGATTGAAGGTTACGGCTTCATTTATAATAAGGCTGTTGTGGATGCAGCAGTAGGCGGTTCTTTCGATCCGGCAACCATTAATACCACCCAAGCTCTTGAAGAGCTATTTACAAAGATCGAAGCTTCTGGAAAATCGGCGCTCATCGTTTCTCCGATGGACTGGTCGCTGGGTGCTCACTACCTGCCGCTTGCATACGCAGGGCAATCCGCAGATACGGAGGCTGTTTCCAAGTTTGTAGACGATTTGAAGGCTGGTACAGTCGATCTTTCCAGCAATACAGTGTTTAACGGCTTGATTGACACCTTTGACGTAATGGCGAAATTCAACATTGATAAAGCTTCACCGCTTTCTGGCACTTATGAGAGAGGTCCTGAGGTGCTTGGTAAAGGCGAGGTAGGCATTTGGTTCCAAGGAAACTGGGCTTGGCCGCAAATCAGCGGTTTTGATACTGCGGACGGACAATATGGCTTCCTTCCTGTACCGATAAGCAACAATGCCGATGACTTTGGCAATACACAAATTTCTTCCGCGGTATCAAAGCGTCTTGTCCTTGATAAAGAGCAGAACACACCGGAGCAGCAAGCAGCAGCTAAGCAGTTCCTGGAGTGGATGGTATACAGTGAGAAGGGTCAAGACTTCTTAGTAAATAAGGCGAATATTATCCCAGCCTTCAAGAATATTACGCTTGAAGCGCAAGATCCGCTTGCGAGATCGATTTCCGAATATATCGCAAATGGCAAAACGCAGGATTCGATGAGCACATTGCCGGCGGACCACTGGGCTAAAGTAGGCGCTTCGATGCAGAAGTATTTGGCTGGAGCTGCCGATCGTGCCTTGCTGGCAACAGAAATTCAAGAATATTGGAAGACGGTTAAGTAATCGTTAACCGTTTGAAGCTGGCTTACCCCGTCATCTAACGGGGTAAGCCGTTTACGCTTGTTTGCTTCCTTTGACAAAAAACATGCATGAATGCGAGGGCTCAATGATGATATCGGAAAAAGGGCTGTGGAAACGTCTGAGACTGCAGCTGCTATTTACTGGACCTACTTTGTTTGCTTTTCTTGCCGTAATGATTGTTCCTTTCCTATATGGAATATATTTGACCTTTACGAATTGGGATGGCATTTCAACGACTAGCAACCTTGTTGGGTTTGAGAATTATGTTTCTGTATTTAAGGATACGGCTTTTTGGAAATCCTTTTTATTGACTTTACAATACGTTTTTATTTCGGTCGTACTAATTAATATTGTTGCTTTTCTTCTTGCTTATGTGCTCACAACCGGCTTGAAGGGGCAAAGCATATTCCGTGCAGGCTTCTTTATTCCCAACCTGGTTGGCGGAATTGTACTCGGCTTTGTTTGGCAGTTCATTTTTTCAAATGTATTAGTTTTCTTAGGCAAAGAAATGAATATCCCATTGTTCAGCGATTCATGGCTGTCTGATCCTAACAAAGCCTTCTGGGCGATGATTATCGTTACCGTGTGGCAGTATGCGGGTTATATGATGGTTATTTATGTAGCTGGTCTTATGAATGTACCCAAGGATATATTGGAGGCTGCGAGCATTGATGGAGCCAATCTATGGACCAAAATGCGCAAAATGGTGCTGCCGCTCATGGTTCCATCCTTTATCGTTTGTATTTTCTTATCGCTGCAAAGAACCTTTATGGTATATGATTTGAATATTTCCTTAACAAAGGGCGGACCTTTCAAAACCACGGAGATGGTGTCCATGCACGTCTATGGAAAAGCTTTTCTATCAAGAGATTACGGTGTAGGCCAAGCGGAAGCGTTCGTGCTGTTCTTGCTCGTGGCCATCATTACGATTACACAGGTTTACTTTAGCAAGAAAATGGAGGTGCAGGCGTGATGGAACAGAAAAACGGAGCACTGGCCTGGACCAAGTTCCTCAGCCTCTTTATTCTTTTAATTTTGTTCGTCTTTCCCTTTTTGCTGCTTCTGAGCAACTCATTCAAAGAAAACAGAGCTATAACATCAAGTCCGCTTTCATTACCAGAGAGCTTCAGCTTGGCCAATTATACGAATGCATTCGGCAAAATGAACTATATCTCTGCCTTCTCGAATTCGATGATTATAACGGTGATCAGCGTTCTGCTTATTTCACTGTTAGCTGCAATGACGGCTCATTATTTTGTTAGAAATGAGTCAAAATTCAATCAGTATACGTTTTTCATCATGGTGGCTGCTATGATTATTCCGTTCCAAGCCATTATGATTCCTCTCGTCAAAATATACGGATCCATCGGCTTCTTAAACAGCAAATGGGCCCTTATTTATATGTATATCGGATTCGGAAGTCCGCTTGCCGTGTTTATCTACCATGGCTTCGTGAAGAGCATTCCAGCCGAGCTTGAGGAGGCTGCGCTTATCGACGGCTGTACGAGAACGCAGACCTTTTTCCGCATCGTCTTTCCGGTGCTTACGCCAACCACGGTTACGATTGCTATTTTGAATGTATTGTGGATTTGGAATGACTTCCTATTGCCATCGCTTGTGCTTATTGCACCCGATGAGCGGACTCTGCCGCTGTCGACCTTTTATTTCTTCGGTACTTATACCGTTGATTACGGCCCGTTGATGGCGGGGCTCATGCTGACTATTCTACCTGTATTAATCGTATACTTGTTCGCGCAGAAATACATTATTAAAGGTGTTATGCAAGGCTCTATTAAATAATGGGTAAAGGTTGGATGCTTTATTTTGTACACACGCGAAAATGCCGATAAATTTATTGCGGACAGAAAATATTTGCTAAAAGAACAATTCCGCTTGAACTATCATCTCATGAGCGAATTTGGCTGGATGAATGATCCAAACGGCTTCGTTTATTATAATGGAGAGTATCATTTGTTTTATCAGCACTATCCTTATCAGCCCGTATGGGGTCCTATGCATTGGGGCCACGCGGTAAGTCGTGATCTGATTAGCTGGAAATACCTGCCGATGGCACTGGCACCCGACCAAACGTACGACAAGGATGGCTGCTTCTCCGGCAGCGCGATCGAGCGCGATGGCAAGCTCTATTTGATGTACACGGGTCATCTTATAACGGGACCAGACAAAGATGCAGACTATAGCCAAAATCAAAATATAGCCGTATCCGAGGATGG
Organism: Paenibacillus praedii; assembly: GCF_049725345.1. Classification (NCBI taxonomy): domain Bacteria; kingdom Bacillati; phylum Bacillota; class Bacilli; order Caryophanales; family Paenibacillaceae; genus Paenibacillus; species Paenibacillus praedii. The sequence continues at coordinate 131,692 of NZ_JBMWAM010000004.1, forward strand.
CGTTCGCTTCGAAAAGCTCGGAAATAATCCCGTGCTTGGTCCGGATCAAATTCCGGCTGGGGCAAGCTTAAAGGATTTCCGTGATCCAAAGGTATTTGAGCGGGATGGTACCTACTATGTTGTGCTAGGCTCTAATGATGGTCAAGGAAATGGACTTATTCTGATGTATCGTTCTGATGATCTAATGAATTGGAGCTTCGCGGGTGAAATCGCCCGAAGCGACGGACAGATGGGCGACAACTGGGAATGTCCGGATATTTTTGAGCTTGGCGGGTACGATGTCATGATGCTGTCGCCGCAGCGTATGCCGGCGCAAGGAGATGACTATCGCAACCTTCATTCAACGGCTTATATGATTGGTCGCCTTGACACCGAGCAGGGCCGGTTCCATTACGAGCAGTACGAGCAGGTTGATTGCGGCTTTGATTTTTATGCTCCTCAAACTACGATCGACAATAAAGGAAGACGAATCGTCATAGGCTGGATGGAAACATGGGAGACGGAAATACCGACCCAGCTTGGTCATTATTGGGCTGGAGCCATGTCGATGGCTCGCGAGGTTGTGCTGCAAGGAGATAAGCTGTTATTCAAGCCGTTAGAAGAAATAATCTCCTATCGAGATAACGGCTATGAGGCTGCTGATCTAACCATTCATGGTGTAAAAGATATGGAGGTAAGCGGAGACTGCTATGAGCTCGAGGTTGTGTTCCGGGCGGAGACTGCTGAAGAATTTGGGCTGCTGCTGCGAACGCATGACACGGAAGCGACTGTTCTATCTTATCGCCCCGCCGATGGCCAGCTGCGTTTCAATCGTGATAACTCGGGTATTGGATTAGGCGGTGAGCGTAGAACAAAGGTTGAGCTGAAGAACGGTCTACTAGAGCTGCGTGTCTTCGTAGACAAATCTTCTGTAGAAGTGTTCATCCAAGGCGGGGAGAAGGTCATGACAGGCCGTATATATCCTGGTCCTGAGTCAAAAGGTATCCAAGCTTATGCCAAAGGGACCTGTAATATGGTATCCTTCAAGAAATGGGATTTGAAATAATCCACATCGTTCACAACTGAAGGAGGCGCTTGAGCTGTCTAACGTATTTACGATTGGTGAAGCACTAATTGATTTTATTCCTGACACGCGCGGCATAGATTTGAAGTCTGTTGTTAACTTCAAAAAGGAGGCGGGAGGCGCCCCGGCCAATGTGGCTTGCGCTGTAGCCAAGCTTGGCGGGAAAAGCGTATTTATCGGAAAGCTAGGCGCTGACGCTTTTGGTGATTTTCTTGTAGAGACGCTAAACGATGTAGGAGTAGACACTCGTTATGTTCTAAGAACGAATGAGGCGAATACAGCTCTTGCGTTTGTCAGCTTAAAGGCCGACGGCGATCGGGACTTTTCATTTTATCGCAATCCAAGCGCTGATATGCTGCTTTCAGAACATGAAGTAGACGTGAATTGGTTTGCCAAGGGCGATATTCTTCATTACTGCTCCGTCGATCTGATTGAAGCGCCGGTGAAGTATGCCCATTTGAAAGCTATTCAAGCTGTGAAGGCGGCAGGCGGCCTTGTCAGCTTTGATCCAAACGTTCGCCTTCCACTCTGGCACAATCCCGAGGACTGCAGGCAAACGATTTTGCAATTCATCCCGCTGAGTCATATCGTTAAGATCAGCTCCGATGAGCTGTCCTTTATTACAGGCATAGAAGATGAGCAAGCGGCGCTAGCCTCTTTGTTTGTGGGCGATGTGGAAGCTGTTGTCTACACGAGAGGTGCTGACGGGGCATCCTGGTATGGACGAGGTGATCAGGCGACCGAACCGGGACAAGTAGTAGCCGTCGTGGACACAACGGGTGCAGGCGACGCCTTTATCGGAGCCCTCTTGTACCAGCTTCAGCTGAACCAAGGTACCCTTGAAGGGATCGATGCTTCAAAAGCGAAGGAGATTATTTCCTTCGCCAACAAAGCAGCCGCTCTCACCACTACACGTCCAGGAGCGATAAGCTCTCTTCCCAGATTAGAGGAGCTCACAGAGTCAGAATAAATCACGTATACCCGAGATCACCCAGATCATCGTAGATTATTGCAGATCAATGCAAATCACGGCAAATCATTTGCGATCAACTCCAGGTCACTTGTAAATCATACGATACGAACATGCAAGAACGGCAAACGCCCTCACAAAGGCGGAATTGCCGTTCTTTTTTTGTTTCCATAAATTCAATACTCCCCTTACCCGTGAAATTATAATATTTGCGAGGTACATAACAATGTTTGATTTCCTTTGGTTCACTATCCCCTCTGCTCAGGAAAGAAAATTTTCTTTACTGCAACCTCTCCCCAAAAAACCAACTCACCCAACAGACTACAGCGTTAAAAAGTGCACAACTAGCTTGCGATTATAAACCTCCGCAACCACTCGTCTAGTCCCAATGGATAAATCGGCATAGACTGCACAAAAAGCGTACCGATAAAATATGCGCAAGCACATAACCAGTCCTACAGATAGCTGAGAAAGATTCTTCTGGTCCAAAAAATGTGTTTACATGAATATTGTTGATAAACCGCTAGACTGTGAGGAGCGGGACGGCAAGTGACGACCACCGGCAATAGTAGTATAGACCGCATAATATAAATGGAATTTCAAGCTGCAGAAATCTGCGGATGATAGTGTGTATTCGTGTGTGATAGGCATAATTCGAGCAATAGTTCGAATGGACAACGAGTTAGGTTTCTTGAATAGTTTTGACGGAAGCAGAACTCGTCTAGATAGGATTGAGCATAAGCGAGTCCGAGGCCATGAAAGGTGTTGTTTATCCATTGAAAGGCGTTTTTAGCTATACGAGGAAGTTTCGCTTCGCAATGAGGTGGATTACTGTATTTTTTGTTTATTTCAATTTGAGAGAATGTCGAGCAGATATGCTGTTCCATGAACGCGTGCTCGGCAAGCTTGTTTAAGACTGCGCGGGGGTGTTTTTGAGCTGGCGCGAGTTTTATTTTTACGTAGGAGGTTTCATTATGGGTCGTAACCGTGCGCGCTACAATGGCAGCATGCTCTTGTTGTAGAGCATCATAAGTAGGAATGGGCTGCTTCATGTAGATTTCAAGTTTGGCTTTTATCATGCCTGAGAGAAGGGTGCTCATGTCTGAGGCCGATATGACGCGGCGGAGCTTGTTCAACATGGACCATGCGGTTTTGTAGGTTACATCTATGAGCGCGGATAGTCCGACTGCGTTAATGCTTTGTTCGTGGGTCGCGACGATAAACAGGGTGAGCAGCCATTTTTGAAGTGGAGTTTTGCTTTTGTCCATAGCCGTGCCTGCGGTTAATGAAGTTTGGCGGCCGCAACGATTACATTCATATAGTGGCAATCTCCTAGTTGTTATCACGTAGGCCGAGGTGTGGGTGCAGACGGGGCATAGAAAGCCAGTTGGCCACTTGATTTTGTACACAAATTCGATGCACTGTTCTTCATTTGAAAAGAGCTGCTCCATTTGTTTTAAGATATCAATCATATTGCAACTCTCCTCGAACTTTCTAAAATTAACGGGAACATTTGTTCTCATTTTATTTTAACTGTTTGGAGATATAAAATCAACTGTTTTTGCGAATTTATGGAGACTGTATTTGGGTGGTCGAGGCTGATAACAGAGCAGAGGCTGACTTGGATGGAGTGAATACAAAAGTGAGCGGCGGAACGGACTGCTAAAGTGCGGTTCGTTAGGGCAAACTTTTATTAGATTAAGAAATTTTCCTGAGCTGAGGGGATAGTGGAGCAAAGAAGAGGAATGGGAGTATCCAAGTATAGTGAGAGTAACACCCGGGTAAAACGATGTGTGCCCAGAATAGTAAGAGTGGCACCCGGAAAATCGATGTGTGTATACGAGAAATTTAAAAGTATATTAAGGGTTGAAATGTGAGTATCACAGCTGCGCAGTTCTACCCTACTATTTTAGCTCATAGAATAAACCATCAAGGCCGGATTAAGAGAGAGGCTAATTTCGCTCTATGATAGGTGCTTGCAGGCGTCTGGCCAGGATGGGAAGGGGTAAGCATGAGACGAAAGATAGGTAGAATAACGAATCGGGAGCGTTGGTATGGGAGCAGGCGGATCTGGTCATTGTTTGGGATCGGGATTTTGCTGGGGGCTACGATTGTGTTCGTTCGTTTGTCTTTAGCAGAAATAACGGCCAGCAGGAATGTAACGGAGCAAGCAAGCCTTGGAGCGAGTGTGAATCAAGCTGGTTTGGGACAGGCTGGAGCGGAGCTGGATAAAGCAGGGGCTGTGCCTCAATCGAATAAAAGCGCTTCTGCATCGAAGACGACTGCGCCAGTTAGAGGAGAAGCAGAGGTTGACATAAATGATGAAGATAGCAGAGCCGCAAAGACATCACTTGATAAGCTGAAAGTAAGAGTATATTTAACAAAGGAAAAACGAATAGAAGAGGTTTTTTTAGAAGCCTATGTACAGGGCGTTCTCGCGGGTGAGATGCCGATAGATTTCGAGCTGGAGGCGCTTAAAGCGCAGGCCATTGCGGCACGTACCTATATCATTCGTCGAATTGTACTAAAGGATAGAAGCGGGATGGAGACGGAGCTTGCTGATGTGACGGATACGATCGAGCATCAGGTGTATATTCCGCGCGCCAAGCTGGACGAAGAGTGGACGGGGCGGCAAGGTAAGGCAAATAGGGTTAAGCTGGAGCGGGCTGTACAGGAAACGAGAGGGCTAGTCATTACCTATGAGGGCGAGCCGATACAGGCTGTTTTTTTCTCCACAAGCAATGGTTTTACTGAAAATTCAGAGGACTACTGGGAGCAGCAGCTGCCTTATTTGCGAAGTGTAGCAAGTCCTTGGGATGAGGGAATTTCCCCTCGCTATAAAGCAACGATCAAGCTGACTAAGCGAGAGTTTTATAGGAAGATGGGCCTCTCTGGCAAGAGAGCAACCGATATGCTGACGATCAAAGCGACGAAGAAGACAGCTGGCAATCGGATCGATACGGTTACCATAAACGGTGAAGACTTTAGCGGGCGAGAAGTGCGCGAACGGCTGGAGCTGGCATCCTCGGAGTTTTCATGGACGATTCAGAAGGATACCGTTGCGATTACTACGTTTGGCTTTGGGCATGGTGTAGGAATGAGCCAATGGGGCGCGAACGGGATGGCGAAGGAGAGCATAACTGCAGAGGCTATTGTTCGTTACTATTATACGGGAACGAAGGTCGAACAAGTTTCAAAGCTTCCAATTCCGTTAGACTCTTAAAAAATACAATACACCTCACGTATAAACCTAGCAGATCTGGCAACAATGGCTAGTGAGGTGATAGAAAATGAATGAACAAAATCAAAACAAGTCAAAGCAAAGACCAGAAGAAACTCCCAAAACTGTTCTGGGAGGAACGTCTGCCGCCAAATCTAGCAGTGGATGGAAGAGCCTGTTTGCAAAGCGATGGGTATCTCCAGCAATCTTCATGGCCGCGGCAGCAATTATCGTAACCTTAATGTGGATCTATCAGGGAGCGGATCGCACGAGTCCTGCAACAGGAGAAATTGACTCTACTGAAGTTTCACAAGGTGAGGAAGCTGTTACACCTGGCGAGAATGAGGAAAGCTTGGAAGTGGTTGTAGGTGACGAACGGATGCAGTGGCCGGTTGCCGACAAAGCTTCACTGCAGATCGAACGTCCATTCTTCGATGAGAATGCAAGCGAAGCGGAGCAAGAGGCAGCGATGGTTCAAGTTGGCACAACCTTTACTCCGAACACCGGCATTGACTTCGTTAACCCGGATGGCAGCACCTTTGATGTACTTGCGGCTTTGTCGGGTAAAGTGACGCTTGTAAAGCAGCACCCGACCAATGGCAACGTTATTGAAATTACCCATGCAGGCGGTCTGGTAACGGTTTACCAAAGCGTATCGGATATTCAAGTTGCTGAAGGGGACGATGTTCGTCAAGGCACAAAGATCGCTCAAGCAGGCAGAAGCGATGTTGGCCGCGAGTTGGGGATTCACCTCCATTATGAAACGATCAAGGACGGCAAGGCTGTAAATCCAAGCTCGTTAGTGTTGGAATAGGTGCAGAAAGCGGAAGCAGGGTACTCACAATATAGTACTTAAGACATGCAGGCAGGGAATTTTTCCTGCCTGTTTTACGTTTTTATGAAAAATTTTTCACATTAGAGCTTGTCATGCTTGGTCATAACGAATATATACCCACTCCACTCATATAATGTACCAAACTATCTCGAGTAGGGAGGCGGGAACGTGCACGATTACATCAAGGAGCGAACCATTAAAATAGGCCGCTGCATCGTTGAAACGAAGCACACGGTGCGAACGATCGCCAAAGAGTTCGGTGTATCCAAAAGCACGGTGCATAAGGACTTAACTGAGCGGCTTCCTGAAATAAACCCCGATTTGGCCGATCAGGTTAAGCACATTCTCGAGTATCACAAATCGATCAGGCATCTGAGGGGAGGAGAAGCGACCAAGATTAAGTATAAGAAAACGAGCTCGAAAAAGCGTGAAGTGCTTGCAGCAGGCAAGCTGTGAAGTTTTTTCGCGAATCATAAAGGATTTTTGTCTTTTTTGGCGAATAATGAACGGTAACGGTTTCTGTGTCAATGAAGCCAGCCGTACGTTATGTATACATTATTCGTTGGGGGACTTAAGGCTTATGTGGAGCAAGGATATCGGGATCGATCTTGGTACAGCAAACGTATCCATTCATGTGAAGGGTAGAGGTGTCGTACTCGATGAGCCTTCAGTCGTTGCGATTGAAAGCGATACGAAGAGGGTGCTGGCCGTCGGTGAGGATGCGCATCGAATGGTAGGGCGCACGCCTGGCAATATTATCGCGATTCGTCCATTGCGGGACGGCGTGATTGCGGATTTTGAAATTACGGAAATTATGCTGAAGGCATTCATTGATCGTGTAGACGGTCGAAAATGGTTTAGCCGTCCCCGTATTCTGATATGCGCTCCAACAAACATCACCTCGGTTGAACAGAAAGCGATCCGTGAAGCGGCGGAACGCAGTGGTGCGAAGGAAGTGTTTCTTGAGGAGGAGCCGAAGGCTGCCGCAATTGGGGCTGGAATGGACATTTTCCAGCCCAGCGGCAATATGGTCGTAGATATTGGCGGTGGCACGACGGATGTAGCCGTACTTTCTATGGGCGATGTTGTGACGGCTTCTTCGATTAAGGTCGCGGGGGACAAGTTCGACGACGCGATCATGAAGTTTATCAAGAACAAGTACAAGCTGCTGATCGGGGAAAGAACGAGTGAGGATATTAAGATTAAAATTGGAACGGTAATCGATGGCGGACGCCAGGAAGAAATCGATATTCGCGGAAGAGATATGGTATCGGGTCTTCCGCTTACCATTACGATTCGTTCAGGCGAGGTTCGTGAGGCGCTATGGGATCCTGTCATGTCTATTGTGATGGCGGCCAAGTCAGTGCTTGAACAAACACCTCCGGAGCTTTCTGCTGATATTATTGATCGTGGTGTTATTTTGACGGGCGGGGGCGCACTGCTGGACGGACTAGACGCTCTACTGGCAGAGCAGCTTAAGGTACCGGTCTTAATTGCTGAAGATCCGATGCATTGCGTTGTTAAAGGGACTGGCATCTTGTTAGATAACTTGGACAAGCTCGGGAAAAAGCAAAAATACTAGCGGTCTGAATCGATCATTTGTGTGGGTAGGGAGCCTAAGGGGGGCGCAGCCGAGACGCAAATGAGTCCCAGGTCGCATGGAGGCCTATTCAAGCATCCTATCTTTCAACCGATAATATAAAAAGGTAGGAAGCGGCCGAGGAGGTAAACATAATGTTAAGAGGGATGTATACCGCTGCATCGGGTATGATTGCTCAGCAGCGCAGACATGATACGGTTACGAATAATATTTCAAATATAAACACGCCCGGCTATAAGCAGACGAACGCGGTTACGCGGTCTTTTCCAGAGATGCTGCTGTCATTGACCGGAGCGGGCGCAGAGCATTCGAAGACGATCGGGAAGTGGAATAGCGGCGTATTGGCCGAAGAAAGCCTGTCGATTCATTTACAAGGCGATATGATGCAGACAAACAACGCATCCGACTTCGCGTTGGTTTCCAACATTGAAGTGGAAGGTATGTCTTTCGACGCATCTGGCAAATATGTATCACCAGATGGAGAGGTTTTTTTCCAGCCACAGGCTTTCTTCACCCTGCAGGATCAAAATGGCGAGATCCGTTATACGAGAGGCGGTAAATTTACGCTGACGGAGCAAGGCTTCTTAATGTCAAACGATGGCTCTAATGTGTTAGGCGCGGATGGTCAGCCAATTCAATTGCCTGTCGGCATGGGTCTGGACAGCTTGAAGCTAATGGACGATCAGAGCTTCATTGACGAGAATGGACAGAATGTTGGCGTTCAATTGCTAATTAGCCGAATTGATAATCCAAATCTGCTTGTTCGCGAAGGGGACGGAAATTTCCGCTTCTCTAACGATCAGGGTGAAGCGGTTGCCTTAGCTCCAGGAGAGCGTGTTGAGGTGCGCCAGGGCTATGTAGAGCGCTCTAACGTGGATGCGGCACAAGCAGCCGTAGATCTGATGTCCGCGCTTCGTGCTTATGAAGCGAATCAGAAGGTGATCCAATTTTATGATCAAAGCCTTGATAAAGCAGTTAACCAGGTTGGCCGCGTCTAGCAGCAGGCTGAAGTAGAGGAGGTACACGAAGCATGAATAGCTCCATGATCAATGCCATGGTATCGATGAACGGGCTTCAACAGAAGCTGGATCTGCTTGCAGATAATATTGCGAACGTGAACACGGTTGGCTATAAGCGCAAGGAAGCGACATTCGAGGATCTTCTCACGAATATAAGGCAGCAACCGGCATCATTCAATCAGCCAGGCCGTCTAACCCCGCTGGATTTCACGCAAGGCTGGGGCGCCAAGATGACGATGATACAACCGAACCTTTCACAAGGTCCTCTAAGCGGAACGGAAAAGGATACGGATATCGCTATAGAAGGAAATGCGATGTTCGAAGTGATCGTGGACCAGGCAGGTAATCGCGGCTATACGCGCAATGGGGCGTTTCAGTTGACGGTAGGGGCAAACGGTGATACGATTTTGGCAACAGAAGATGGTTATCCGGTTGTCGCCAACATTACCGATGAGATAACTGGTGAAATCGTGGAGGGAAATATCGTCGTGCCGCAGGGCTACAGCTTGCGCGTAAATCCGGATGGAACGGTTTTTGGCGTTTCTTCTCAGCAGACGATTGAGCTTGGCAGCATTAAGCTGCTTCAGCCTACACGCCCGGCTGGTTTGACCGCCGTTTCTGATAATTTATATGTCATTCCGAATGGTATCAATATTGGGGATGTTATTCAAAATATTATTCCTGATTCAGAAAATTTGATTTCGCTGCGCCAAGGCTACTTGGAACAATCGAATGTCGTGTTGACGGATGAGATGACTGAGCTAATTAATGTACAGCGCGCTTATCAGCTAGCGGCAAGAGCGTTATCGTCAAGTGATTCGATGATGAGTATGGCAAACGGTATGCGCACATAAGGATAGGATGATGTAGATGAGTATGGCCGATGAACGAATCGACCGCGAAACCAGCGGAGTCGGTAGTCAAGCTGAAGAGGGCGGCTCCGAGAAGAAGAAGCGCAACAAACGCGCGAAAGCTGATGGGAGCTCGAATAAGAAGCAACGGCCCAAAGGGGTACGGGTACTGCTGTGGATTTTGCGCAAAAGCATCGTACCGCTTATCATGCTAATTATGCTCATAAGTGGTTTGTATGTCGGTTATGTCGTAATCGGCAACCAGCCAGAGAATGATGTGTTCAACTGGTCAACCTGGCGGCATCTTTATGATTTGGTATTCGCAGAGTCTTAACAAGCAAATGGAAGAGAGATACCCTGCAGCGACATAAGCTGCCTGTGAGATCTCTCTTTTTTGCGTACAAAAAAAGAAAAGCAGATCGAGATGTTTACCCTGATACTACAAGCAGTTTTATTTTAGGGTGGGTAGTTGTATAATAGTTGGGAACCATGATGGACAGTTCGAATAGGTAGAGGAGCGTGAAGGATTGAATCTGCCGAATTTCTTAACATCATTGCGTTTTGCGTTAATTCCTGTCTATATAGCGGTATTTGCTAAAGGGCACATGATCCCTGCGTTTCTCATTATGGTCGCGGCTGGTATTACGGATGTGCTCGATGGGTATATCGCGCGCGCTAGCGGTCAGGTTACCGCACTCGGCATGATGCTGGATCCGCTTGCGGATAAGCTGATGCTGATTACGGTTATTTTATCGTTGCTCATTTCCGGCCATATATCCTGGGCGGCTGCGGCAGCGATGTTTCTGCGCGATTTGGGGATGATAACGGGAGTTTTGTATTATCATTTTCAGGGGAAGAAAACGATGTCAGCCAACTGGCTTGGTAAGCTCACGACGGTACTATTCTATGTAGCAATCATGCTTATTTTCTTCCGAGCTCCTTATGCACATACCTATTTGTGGGCGGTTATCGCGCTTTCCTTCGTTTCTACTATTATGTATATCGTGATGTTTAGAGCACTCAACAAGCCTGTCACATGAACGCCGCATGGTCATTCTTAATGAAAACGAATGTCTTATCAAGATGCTTTCAGAACAAAGAGGCTTGAGGAAGGACACTTCTGGTCCAAACCGCCAAGCCCCTTATCTTAACCTTCATAAACTGCAGTTTCATGAAGGATAAGTATAGTTTCGCACATAGGAATCATTTTTATACTAGTGAATATTGGGAAGGAGTTTTTAATATGCTGGATATTAATCAAATTCAAGAAATTATTCCACACCGCCCGCCATTTTTGCTTGTCGATCGTATTTTGGAGGTAGAGCCAGGAGTGCGCGCAGTAGGGCTCAAAAATGTAACGATGAATGAACCTTATTTTGTGGGTCACTTTCCGGGCTATCCGGTTATGCCAGGCGTCCTGATCGTAGAAGCGCTGGCGCAGGTAGGTTCGGTGGCAATGCTTATGCTGGAAGCTAACCGCGGGAAATTGGGTTTTTTTGCGGGAATCGACGGCTTCCGCTTCCGCGGCCAAGTGAAGCCAGGCGATACATTGACGCTGGAGGTTCAAATTACGCGGCTTAAGGGATCGATAGGAAAGGGTCAGGCAACCGCTAAGGTTGGCGACCAGGTCGTAGCTGAAGGCGAGCTCATGTTTGCCTTGTCCGATCCTTCTTAATATTGATAAATTAATGAAAGAGGGCTGCTAAAATTATGACGAATCCTTTGAACGATACCATTAAGGCTAAATATGAAGCATGGCTGAATGATCCGATAATTGACGCTGCAACGAAGGAAGAGCTTCTGGGGATTGACGGCGACGAGAAGGAAATTATGGATCGTTTCTATCGCGATCTTGAGTTCGGAACAGGTGGTCTGCGCGGTGTGATGGGTGCAGGTACGAACCGGTTGAATGCTTATACGGTAGGCAAAGCTAACCAAGGGCTAGCGAATTGGCTGCTAGCGGGTGCGGCGAAGACGGGAGCGAAGCCGTCTGTTGTCATTGCGCATGATTCCCGCAACAACTCGCCTGAGTTTGCGCTGGATTCCGCGCTAGTGCTCGCAGGCAACGGCATTACCACTTACTTGTTCGAAGGGCTGCGTCCTACGCCGCAGCTTTCTTATGCGGTGCGTGAATTGAAGGCTTCTAGTGGTATCGTCATTACGGCAAGCCACAATCCGCCCGAATATAACGGCTATAAAGCCTATGGCGCTGACGGCTGCCAGCTCATCCCTGAGGATGCGGAGCAGGTCATTGCGGCAATTGGGCGTATTGAAGGTCTGGATGAAGTAAAGCGGATCAGCCGCGAGGATGCTGAAGCGCAGGGCTTATTGCGCTGGCTGGGTGAAGAAGCGGATAAGCAGTTTATTGAAACTGTAGCAGCGCAAAGCTTGAATGCAGATCTGCTGAAAGGCGGGCTTGGCGAGAAGTTTAGCGTTGTGTTCACGCCGCTGCACGGTACTGGCAACATGCCGGTTCGAGAAGTGTTGAATAAGGTTGGGTTTAGCAATCTGCATATTGTGCCGGAGCAGGAGCAGCCTGACGGTTATTTCAGCACAGTCAAGTCGCCCAACCCGGAGGAGCGCGAAGCGTTCACGCTTGCCATTAAGCTGGCTCAGCAGACAGGCGCGGATATTATTATCGGCACAGACCCGGATGCGGATCGCATGGGCGCGGTTGTGAAAAATAATGAAGGCGAATATGTTGTCCTTTCAGGCAATCAATCCGGTGCGTTAATGGTTCATTATGTGCTTGGTCAGTTGAAGGAGCGAGGTCAGCTGCCGGATAATGGCGTAGTGATCAAGACGATCGTGACGAGCGAGCTCGGCGCAGACATCGCGCGTTCATATGGCGCGGCCGTAGAAAATACGTTGACGGGCTTCAAATATATTGGTGAAAAAATGACACAATATGAGCAAACGGGAGAACGCAGCTTCTTGTTCGGTTATGAGGAGAGCTACGGGTATTTGACGGGCACGTATGCCCGTGATAAGGATGCTATTGTGGCATCGTTATTGATTTGCGAGGCTGCGGCTTACTACAGCAGTCAAGGAAAAACATTATACGATGTGCTGCTGGAGCTCTATGCGCAATACGGCTTCTACTTGGAAGGATTGGAGTCGAGAACGCTCAAAGGCTTTGACGGCGTTCAAAAGATCGGTGCCATCATGGACGATTGGCGTCAAAATCCACCAACTGAGATCGGCGGCGTGAAAGTAGTGAGCGTGCTTGATTATGCTGACGGCCAAGACGGGCTGCGTCCGGAAAATGTGCTAAAATATTTGCGCGAGGATGGCTCATGGTTCTGTCTGCGGCCTTCTGGCACGGAGCCGAAAATCAAGGTGTATTTTGCGGTTAAAGGCGAATCAAAAGAGACTGCTGAGGCAGCTCTGCAAAAGTTTAAGACATCCGTAATGGAACGGGTCGACCGCAATCAATAGATAACATCAACAACCTGTTTAGGACGGAGGAATGACGTGTTTTTACGTTGGCAGCATTGGAATCGGCGGGCAAGATTTGTGCTTTGGGTTATTGCTTTAATCGGCGTCGCGGCAGCTTTGCCGCTTGGCGCCGTTCGAATGGATATGGAGAAGTCATCCAAGCATGTGGAGTATGTTTTTGATTACCGCGATATCATTGAGATTTCGGAACGGCAATCCACTCCGCAGGCTTTTATAAATGAGTACCTAGAAAAGCTCAAGGCTTCGGGCGTTACCTCGATGGCGGTGTATGAGAGCTCGCTGAAGGAGCTTTTGCAGTCGGGAAGGTTAACGTATTACAGCTCAAAGGAAATGGCTATGCTTGAAGACAAGCTGGAGCCGGCCTCACAAAATTTCACTTATATTTTATTTAACGGACCGCGAGAAGAGGAAGAGATAGGACCGATCGTACGTGCAGCATTTGATCGTTCTGAGGCGGTATACAAAGATTGGTCGTATAAGGGACGAAACGGAATTGTCGTTGAGCTTCCAGTTGCAGAAGCAGGCATGAAAACAATGGATTTTGACCCGATAACTCTGCAAACGATTCATGATTCCGGTTTAGCTATCCTGCCGCGATTATCAGATCGCATTCAGCCCTATGATCAAGCGGCAATGGACGGTCTCCTCGCGAAATTAAAGGGGTTCGGCGTTAATCGCATTTTATTTGACGGCGATAAGGTCAAGGGCGCATCAAATCAACAGGAGCAAAAAAGCCTAAATGCCTTTGGTGAATTGCTTAAAAAATACGATATCGGTATCGCTGCGATTGAAAATCTAAAAAAACCTCAGCAGGGCATAAATACTTTAGCATATATTACAAACTATAATGTTGTGAGATTGTACTCTCTGTCTGAAAATGATGCTATGACAATGACTCCTGATGCTATAGCGGACCGTTTCTTGCTGGCGGCGAAGGACCGCAACATCCGCATGTTCTTCTTGAACGGAACCGTTCAAGGAGATATAGAGAAAGAAAAAATTGTGCATTCCCTAGATAAGACGATCGAAGCTCTGAGCGGAGAACATGGTGTTGTGTCGAAGCTTGCAGAGGCAGGCTATTCGCCTGGAAAGGCGCAGCCGTTCGACTTCGAGCAGCCTTCGTGGGCTAAAGCGCTTAGAGGGGCAGTAGCCGTTGGCGCAATTGCTTTAATCGCACTGCTGGCGGGTGCATTTGTACCATACGTCTATATTCCGGTGTTCTTAATAGGATTAGCAGGCAGTGCCGGCTTGTATGTGCTTAACAGCTCCATTATGGCGCAGGCTCTCGCTCTCGGTGCAGCGATTAGCGCGCCAACGCTCGGTCTTGTATGGGTGATGAATCGCATTTATTCCAGGACCGTTGGAGAGCGGCGTATTGTAGGCGGGGCTGACTGGACGGTTGGCCGCAGCCAATCTTCACAAACGCAGCATCCGCCTGGCACTGCATATGATCATGACGCGAAAATGAAATGGTTCTTCCCAGCTCCTGCCGTAGGACGCCGGATTGGACTCGCGCTCAACTGGTTTATTGTTGCAACGTTAATCTCACTTACTGCAGTGCCGATCATATTCGGGCTTCTGAATAATATTACGTACAATTTAGTGCTGGAGCAATTCCGCGGCGTTGGTCTGCTGCATCTGGCTCCGATTATACTCGTGGCCGTTTACGTGCTGTTCTATAACGGACAGACATCCATCGGTACACTGCGCAAGCTGTTGTCTCAGCCAATTACTTTAATGTGGATTTTGCTAGCCGCCGTAATTGGTGCGATTGGTTACTATTATTTGTCGCGTACAGGCAATGCAGGTCAAGTATCATCGATCGAGCTTGCTGTTCGCAGCTGGCTGGAATCGACTTTCGGTGTTCGGCCTCGTTTTAAGGAGTTTATGCTGGGGCATCCGCCGTTAATTCTTGGTCTTTTCTTAGCATTAAGATATCGCGCGGCATGGCTGCTTGTCATTATAGGATCAATTGGACAATTGACCATGGTGGACACGTTCGCGCATATTCATACACCGTTGTACATTTCCGTGATTCGAGTGCTGCTTGGATTGGGTACAGGTATAATAATCGGTTGTATTTTGATCGCTGCATGGCTGGTATTGGAAGGGGTACTGCGTAAATGGGCACCGGCAATCATTCGCAAGTTCGTCGGATCGTAATTTCCGGCTATTATGGCTTTCGCAACAGCGGAGACGAAGCGGTGCTTAGATCGATATTGCTCGCATTAGAAGAGCAGGGTAAAACGCAGGGTGTTCAAATAGAGCCGATCGTCTTATCCGCTGATCCTGCTTGGACAAGCCAAATGTATGGCGTTGCATCCGTTCGCAGGATGCATCCCGGCGACCTGTGGAGCGCCATACGCAGCAGCGACGGTCTAATCAGCGGCGGCGGCAGCCTGCTGCAGGATGCAACAAGCGCAAAGACGATCCCGTATTATACGGGAGTCATGAGGCTTGCGCAGCTGCTTGGCAAGCCGACCTTTGCTTATTCACAGGGAATCGGACCTGTGAATCGCCGCAGGATGGATCCCCTGATTCGCGGTGTCATGAAGCGCAGTGCATATGTATCGGTACGCGACTCTGAATCGGCGGCGCTGCTAGCTCGTATCGGGGTGCCGGCGAACCGGATCGAGGTTGTGCCTGATCCCGTCATGGGCCTGCCGCTTCCAGCAAACGCAGAGAATGATGCCGAGCGGGCTGCTCATGCTGCAACTGGACAAGCCTCCTCGCAATCAGCGATTGCGACGGAGACTGCGCTCCGCGCGTCCGCGCCGCCGATCGTCGGCGTCTCGCTGCGCCGCTGGCGTAGCGACGGCGGCGACCTCGCCCGCGCCGCCGAAGCGCTAATCGCGCTGTCGAAGCGCAAGCCTGTACGGCTGCGCTTCCTGCCGTTCCACACCCCCTCCGACATAGAAGCGTCGGAGCAGGTGCTGGAACGGCTGCGCGGCCGGCTCGGCGAAGGAAGCAGCGCCGAGCTGGCCGCGCCCGGCGACGACCCCCAGCAAATGCTGCTGGAGGTCAGCCGGTGTGACGCTTTGTTCGGCATGCGCCTCCATGCGCTCATCTATGCCGCCAATCAGTATGTACCTATGCTTGGCTTGTCTTATGACCCGAAGATCGATCAGTTTCTCCATCGATTGGGGCTTAAGGCGATCGGCACGACCGAGAAGCTTGATGCCGAGGCTTTTGCGGCAGCGGCTAGCTCGCTTTTGGATAATCGGGCGGGCTGGTTAGCCGAGCATAAGCCAGCAATCGACCTGTTAAAACAACAATCGCAAAAACCGGCGCAACAAATTGTGCATCAGCTGCGTCATATAATATCGAGGTGACTTCCTCTTGTCGAAATCATATCCAACCGTACCGTTATACGGCATACCTTTTTCCAAAATGAGTATGGATGAGACGGTGCAATATCTAATTGAAGCTATTGAAGCAAGACAGCCGACACATGTCATAACGGCAAATCCGATTATGATCATGTCAGCGGTGGACGATCCGAAGTACAGTGCGATGATGAAGCGTGCGGATTTAATTGTGCCCGACGGGGCTGGGGTCGTATGGGCGGCGAGCCATGTTGGACAACCCGTTGCGGAGCGTGTCGCAGGCTTTGATCTGATGCATCGTCTTCTGCAGTATGGGGAAACGCGCAAATGGAAGGTATATCTGCTTGGAACCTCGCAGGAGGTTATCGAGGCTGCAGCGGACAAGCTGCAGCTGCAGTATCCACAGGTACGCATTGTTGGCTATCGTAATGGTTTTTTTGGTCCGGAGCAGGATGAGGAAGTAGTGGAAGCCATTCATCAAGCAGCGCCGGATATGCTGTTCGTGGCACGGGGCGCGGATACGCAGGAGCCATGGATTGTGAAGTATAAGCAAAGACTGGGTGTACCGCTTGTTATGGGCGTCGGAGGAAGCTTCGATATTATATCAGGAAGGCTGAAGCGCGCTCCAATTATTTTCCAAAAGCTTCGCTTGGAATGGCTCTACCGACTGCTTCAGGAGCCGAAACGGTATAAAAGAATGCTTGTTTTGCCGAAATTCGTTGTGAAAGTGCTTCGCGACAAAGAAAACGTGACAAAACCTCGGTCTACACCATAAATTTCCCGCTAAAACCATGAAAATTGGTTGAAAACGGGATTGGAATTTCTTTTTCAATCGGAGTATAATTCACTTCGGTAGAAAGAAAAGGGGAGTTGCACACATGCCGGTTGGCTTGCTGTATACTATTGGATTCATTATCGCTCTTGTACTTGCAATTGCTTTAACGCCGCTTGTTAAGAAATTTGCATTTAAAGTAGGCGCAATAGACAAACCAAATCACCGCAAGGTACACACGCGCATTATGCCGCGTCTTGGCGGTCTCGCTATTTATTTGGCCTTCGTGGGAGCTTTCTTTATTCTGTCGCCTTTCATTCCGGCAGGGCTGCTCCGAGCGCAGGATACGAACATGATCAATGCGCTGCTTGTGGGCGGAACAATTATTATCATTCTAGGCGCGCTCGATGACCGCTTCGAGCTTTCGGCAAAAATGAAGCTGCTCGGTCAAATCGCTGCGGCATGCGTTGTTGTGTTTGGTTTTGACGTGAAAATTGATTTGCTTAACATTCCGTTCGGCGAAACGATGCAGCCTATTGCTGGCTGGATCAGTATTCCGCTTACGATTCTATGGATCGTCGGCGTAACGAACGCGATTAATTTGATTGATGGCTTGGACGGGCTTGCAGCCGGCGTCTCAGGTATTGCGATTGCCACGATTGCTGTGATGGCATCGCTAATGGGCTTCCAGCCTGTTATCCTGCTTAGCACCTTGCTGCTTGGCGGCATCATCGGATTTCTTGTCTTTAACTTCCATCCCGCGAAAATTTTCATGGGTGACTCAGGCTCGCTATTTCTCGGTTTCAGCCTAGCTACCCTATCGATGCTGGGCTTTAAGCAAGTAACGATCGTTTCGTTCGTGACGCCGCTGCTTATTATCGGCGTGCCGCTTTCGGATACATTCTTCGCGATCGTTCGCCGCTGGGTGAACAAGCGACCGATTTTTGCGCCGGACAAAGGCCATTTGCATCATCGTCTGCGCGATCTAGGCTTTAGCCACCGCCGTACCGTATTAATCATTTGGGGCGTAGCTGCTGTATTCGGCGCTCTTGCCATCATTCAATCGGCTGTCGTACAATCAAGCGCAGCGAACTGGATCACATTCGGCGTGATTTGTATGCTGATGTTCTTCCTGCAGATTGGCGCAGAGGTTACCGGAATTGTCGACAAAACCCGAAAGCCGCTTATTAATTTCTTGAACAGAATGCTGGTTCGCCTGAAGGTTGATGCAGAATCGCGTTCCAAATAAGCATGAGCTCCTTTCCCTTTTAAAGCGGGGTTAGGAGTTTTTTTTAGTTATACGGTGGCCCTTTGGTCTGCTTTGCTTCACTATCCCCTCTGCTCAGGTATTTTGTTGCCTCCCTCCACTGAATAATTATCCTTTTGACTAAAAAAACAGCTGCCCCTAACCGATAAAAAAGGTACAGAACTTTTCTGCAGTCAATGCGTCTAATGTCATTGTAGACAAAAATTGACTAAAGAAGAAAATGGAGGATAGTAACTTCGTAAGTTAACCATGCCGCTAATGATGCTCAACCCACTCATGTCTAATGCCCATGCAAGCTACATACATAAAGGAGGAATAGAGTTTTGAAAAGATTACTTTCAATTGTTTTAACGCTGGCCCTGTTTATTACATTGCTGCCGCCGTCAGGTTTAATCCAGCAAGCTTCGGCTGCGGGTTCATATTTTTTATTTCCAAATGAGCAGGACAAGCCAGGGAGCGCAAGAATTGTTTCTACTCAGTCCGTAACGCTAAACGGCAGCATTAACGGTGTAGTGGGGAACTCCATCAGCTATAACGTCAAGCAAATTACGCTGAACGGAGCTCTAGAAACCGTTGTGAATACGACTGAAGAGATCACAACGGGTATAGCGACTTCTTCAGGAACGAATAATATTTCCATTTCCAATCTCACTTTGTTTCCGGGCTTGAATAAAATTACATTTAAAGGGATTGCGGGTTCGTCTACGGTCAGTGAATCCATTTACATTGAATATCGCAACAGCCCTATGCTTTATGATTTGAAGGTTACCTTCGAGAACAGAGACTATGATATGCCGGAGAGCGAACCTACGATGCTCTATTCCACTGCTCCTACTGTTCAAGAAAGAGGAGAAGTTGTCATTTCCGGCAAAGCGCCGAATGCGCAGAAGGTGAGCATTGTTATTAACGGAAGAAGCTATGATTTTAACGTATCAACCGCGACAAGCGATAGCCGATTCAGTACTTCTTTGCTAAGTATTGATAAGGGGATTAATACCGTTGTGCTGAAGGTCCATAATAATGGTCAAATCGTAGAAACAACAAGAGAAATTGCCTTCTATAACGGGGAGGTTACTTTTTATAATTTGAAAATGAGCGATTCCCCCGTTGCGCCGCCAGTGCCGCAGGAAGTTACTATTGAGCCTAATATGAACTTCTCGACGAAAAGTGAAACAGGCATTAAAGTTTCAGGAAGCGCGATTTTACCGCTGCCAATATTAAATATAGACGGGGATAATCAGCCAATTGTAGTGAATGAGGCGAATCTGCAACCGATGCTTACGCTTGAGCTTCAGCAAGGTGCTGATCCTGTGACACAGCATAAGCCAGATGCAGCTGACATTACGATTTCCCCAGCTACGATTGACAGCACGACTAAATTCATAACCGTTACCTATACATTCGACTTGCCTGCTCTTACGTTTGACAAATCCAACCGTATGCGATTGATCGCGCCGAACAATAATGCCTATCAAGCTTCCAATTGGACGACATTCGTACTTAGAGACAGCACCATTGCGTACATTTATGATATTAACTATTTATCCGGCTATGATCCTACAATGGCGACGCCAAGCGTTAACACAGCTCGTCTTCAGGGCTTGCAGGGAACGGACATTCCCAGCGATGGCGTTAATGTCTACTCGATGCCAATGGGTGTTGAAGTGCTAGTTGGCAATTACACAAGCTTAACGAGATATACCGATCTGTTTGAGATCAACGGCCAGCTGCAGGCTGCAGGGGAATTCAAACAGATTCTGCATAATGAAGTCGTTTATCGTACGGTTAATAACCAATTAGTGCCGTTCTTGCGTTTGTTTATTGAAATTAACAAGCTGGGTTCAGCAGGAACGAATACGGTTAAAATTAATCTCACGAATAGTATTGGCGGCTCCTCTGAAGTGAAGACGATCATAGCAAAGCTGCTTTACGGACCATATGTGAAGTTCAACACGCTTGTTGAAGGTATGAAAATCGAATATGACACTGTTAGAGAAACGCCGGCATCCTTGCTTACTAAGCTTGGGCAGTTTAACGGACAATTGTTTAATGTAGCGTCTGAGAGCGAGATTGTTTACACGGGTACCGGGCAGTCCGTATTCCTTTACATTAATAATGTAGAGATACCACTGGGGCCTGATAGTGTTGCAACATCGAAATTCGGCCCAACGGGAACGAATATAAGCACGACGATTTTTAACGTTCTGAATAAAGCGGGAGATAATACGGTGAAATTCGTATTCCGCACGCCAAAAAATAGTTATGAGAACACGCTTAAGTTCAGTGTCGTCCCTACCAATCTTCCGGTTATTCCAGCACCGAATACGGATGGGGTATATCCTTATAGCGCAAACCTTTCCAAGCCGCTGCCCAATGATTCTAATTTCGTGAAGCAGGGCAGTATCTTTACAACCAAAGAAGCTCGTCTTAACGTTTACGGAACATTCGATTTTGTTGATTTAGGCAATGCAGACAGCTTTGAGGATGGCCACGCTTCGATCGTTTCGAAAGGGAACTATATTGTTCAAATTACATCACCTAATTGGGATACCGCTGTAAATTGGAATCTGGGTATGGAATTTACGCCAACTCTGGACGGCGAGCCTCTTGCCGATTACGCAAACACGCCATTTAATACTAATTCGAATTCTACCATAAGGACAAATGCAACTACGCCGGATGCAGCAATTGATTTCTTCTACGATGTAAAGAATCAATACTTTTATTTCAAAATGAGAAATCAGCTAATGCCGGAGGATGGAAGCTCACAGGTATATGTCGTCACCGTGTTCAACAGCGGTGAAACAGGGCCTCGAGCGACCTACCGTATGGAAATTGATTCCGTATCTATTCCATATACGATTCTTGCTCCTTTAAAAGAGAAGAGAACAACAAACCAAAATTTTGTTGAGGTAATTATTTCATCGCCAGGCGCTGACTCGCTTGTAGTCGGTAAGCAAACGGCCGCAAAAGTGAAGTATATCGACTACACAGACAGCACACCGCAATACGTCGACGCCTTCAGCGTGACGGTGAAGAATCTGAGGCCAAACCGGGCAACGAATATCGATTTTACGATCACACGCGGTCAGGATGTTATTCGGGATAGCTTTGAAATGTTATACCAGCCGGCGAACATACCGGGAGCACAGTTCTTACAGACGATGCAAAACTCGCATAAAGTATTCGATAATAATCTTGTTTTGACATTTGCAAGAAACAGCAAGCTTGTTAGACCATCTTATAATGATGCAATAAATCATGCCGGACAAGTGTACAGCGGCAATGATATTCTGTTTGCTATCGCGAATCCAAATGACGGCATTGTGGATCGACATGAGTTTGAGAGCCAGCCGCCAAACTATTCGGCTAACAGTCTTGCAGAAGGTAATCTGCACATCGGCTTCCGTTTCCAGGATCAAGCGAGACAGTTCATTAAGGCCAGTCCGCTTTATTGGATAGATGGAGGGCAGGCAGATAATCCGGATCCGTCATCTCCGGCTTTTGATCCGGTTACGAGCGGGCAGGATCCATTTCCATTTCCGAATATAGTAGGTAAGAAGACGGACAGCTTCGCAAAGCGGTGGAATAAATTCGGGCTTGAACTTGTTCCTACAGCGCCAGGGACGCTGACGCTTTCTTATGATTCTAACGTGGCGCAAACTGCAGGAACCACCATTACGGTATTCCGTTTCGATCTTTACAACAGCACATGGGAAAATATCGGCGGTGTTGTTGACGATAAGAAACGTACGATTAAAGTGCCATTCACAAAATTCGGGTACTATGTTGCAGTTAAGCTTACGCGAGGTTATAACGATATTAACGATCATCCCTATGCACGCGAGGCCATGGAAGCTATTTACTCAAAAGGCATCATGAACGCAGTAGATCCGATTGGCGTATTTGGGGCAGACCGTTATGTTACTCGCGGAGAGTTTACGCGGATGATTATCCGCGCATTGGATGTTCCTTTGAACTATGGAGGAGCGCTGCATTTCTCCTATTACCCAGAAACCATTACAAATGCCAATAACGCAAATGCCATCTACGATTATCGTTATATTGAAACTGCGGCACGAGCAGGCTTTGTACGCGGCACAAGACCAGGCTTCTTCGATGAGGATGTTGATTTATCCCGTCAAGATGCTTCCGTCATTCTGGCGAGAGCGTTGAATCTGAAGCTGGATACGGATGCGGCTAAAGCAAAGGCGGGGCTTGATAAAGTGTTTAAGGATTCAGGCAGTTTTGATTACTATTCGATCCCTGCCGTACTCGCTATTCAAAAGAAAGCATTCATTCTTGGTTCGCCGATCGATATGAACAATCCCAAGGGCGGTTCCGTATTTGAACCGAGATCCAAGCTGCTGCGCAGCGATGCGGCCATTATAATGGCTAGAGTATTGGCTGATCTAAAGAAGCTTCCTAAGATTTACAGCAAATAATAGGCTTTTGAGCGAAGACCGGCGATGAGGCCGGTCTTCGCTCATGAGGAGCCAAGCTGCAGCATCATATATGGAAAAAGTTTTGTATATACTTGTCCTATTAAAACGAGATATACTATCGTAGTGCCCACTGAGCAGAGAGCCATTTGAGAAATCCATATTTTTTTTCAAACCATCGCAACTTTTCGCGCAACAATGCGTTTAAATACATAGCGTTGGAAAACACGCCGAGTGATGCGTTAGGCCTAAGGTAGACTGGGAAAGAAATGGAATGAATTCTCAACTTCCTCTTTACGGTATGGATTGCCCATTGTATAATGTTATAGTGGTGTCGCAACTCTAGCACTTTTACTGCCGTTTTTTACAAGTTTCTGCGACATGTTCTTACATAGGGTTAAACATGCCCCGCAGACATTTTATACTAAATTAGTGCTCTACTCTGGGAAGGGGGTGAATCGGCTATGAGGGAAACGAGCAATTCAATTTCCAAACAAAACTCTCAACAACCGAAACAATTTAGAGGAGATGACAAAAAGGTTATGAAAAAAAGTTTATTAGCATTTGTGCTAGCTTTCTCGCTAGTACTTTCCGTAGCTGTTCCTGCATTTGCAGCAACGCCGTCTGACGTTGCAGGCAAACCGGTACAATCTGCGGTTGAAGAGCTTACAGCATTAGGCATTATCGATGGTTATGCAGATGGTACTTTCAAGCCTGAGAACAACATCACTCGTGCTGAGCTTGCAAAAATCATCACGATCGCAACTGGCAACGCAACTGCTGCAACTTTGATGCAAAACGTTAAGCCATCTTTCAAAGATGTTAAAGCTAACGTTTGGTACACTGGTTACATTAACGTTGCTGCAGCTAAAGGCTTTATCCAAGGCTTCAACGGCAACTTCCGTCCTTCCGACAACGTTAAGTTCGAAGAAGTAGTTGCAATGTTGGTTCGTGCTCTTGGCTACAAAGACAAATACCTGTCTGGCGCTTGGCCATACAACGTATTGCTTCAAGCTGACGAAATCGGCTTGTTCAGCGGTCTAGACATCGCAGCTGGCACACTTGCTAACCGTGGTACTGTAGCTGAGTTGGCTTCCAACACACTTGCCGCAAAGCTTGTTACTTACGATGCTGACGGCAACAAATACTTTGCTAACACAAACGGCACAATCCGTTATGACGGTAGCGTTTCATTGATCAATAAGCTTGGCAGCTCCACTAACAAAGTTGTAACTGCTGTATCTTTGAACAGCGACAAAGAAGTTAGCCTGAACGGTTCCCGTGAGGATACTGCAGCAAGCTTCTTCGTAACTGGCGGTCTTAAACTTGCTGACCTTCTTGGTCACACAGTTAGCGTTCTTTACAACAAAGACGGCGACGTTCTTGCTGTAACGGATTCTCAAGATGCGAAAAACATCATTACTGCTAAATCCGATGCAATCACTGACGTAGCTACAGCTACTTACATCGCAGTTAATAACGATGCTAAAGAGTATGAAGCGGCAGCGGGCCTGTTCGTGTTCGACAACACTGACGCTCAAGGCAACACTTATGACCTTGCTGACGATAAAGAAGTAAAACTTTATCTGAACGGCGATGGCAAAGTTCAAGCCCTGTTGGTTAACGATTGGGATGCGAACCTTGTAGTTGACGAAACTGTAGCTTACAAAGACTACACCCGTGTTACTACTAAAAACGGTGGTTCATTCAAAGTAGTAAGCAGCACTTCCATTACTCTTGATGGAAATAAAGCAGCGCTTGCTGACCTTAAAGAATACGATGTTGTTGATGTAATCGCAAACGCTGCAGGCGATGCAGTTAACGTGGTTGCTACTCGCAACGCGATTTCCGGTAAGCTTGAATCTACTGGTGTAGTTGCTGGCGACGTAACTTACAAAGTTGGCGGCAAATCTTATGTAGCTATCGGCGATGCTGACGATCTAGTTGCTGCAAACATCGGTTCTGAGTACACTTACTACCTGAACAAAGATGGTAAAATTGTATATTATGGAACTGTTAATGCTGTAGACAACAGCCAGTATGCTGTTGTATACGAAGCTCCAGCTGCAACAACTGATACAGTTGGCCGTGTAATTGATGGCGTTGTATCTCAGGGTTGGTTCAAAGTTGTTTACTACTCTTTGAAAGACTCGAAAAAGGTTACTGCTTTCACTAAAGATGCAGACGTAATCGGGTTGAACAACAAACTTGTCGAGCTTAAATTCGATGGCGACGGTAATATCGCTTTGACTCCACTTGAAGCTGCAGCAGCTCTTGATCTTACTTCGACTAAAGTTGTTAACGAAGTAACAGCTTCTAAAATTGTAGTTGTAAATTCTCCATCTAACCTTAACTACATTCTTAACAGCGGTACAATCTACCTTCAAGTTAAAGTTGATGGAGCTGATTCCACTGTAACTGTTGTGAATGCTGCTGCTGTTAGCAAAAACGACGATGTAGCTATTAAAGCTGACAATGGCGTAGCTAAATATGTAGTAGTAACTTCCGAAGGCGACAGCGCTGAGCTTGACGCTGTACAAGGTCTGTACATCAGCCGCGCTCAAGTAGCGACAAGTGCAACAGAATCCACTTACTCTGTTAACCTTAACGTTAAAGGCGAAGTGAAAACTTACGCAATTGATGGCGGTGCATACTCTGCTCTTGCAACACAACAGAAGTATGACATCGTTAAACTGACTGATACTCTGGATACTAACGCTCTATATGAAACAGTAACTCCGGTTCTTCGCTCTGCTGAGTCCGCTGGTTTGACTGTAAATAACAGCGCTAGAACACTTACAGTTGCTGGCGGTACTTTCTTGGTAACAGATGCAACACAAATTCTTGTAACTCAAAAGACTTACGATTCGATCGAAGTTGGCTCGTTTACTGACGTTCGTGTAGCTGCAGACGGTACTAACTACGGTACTGGTTCGAACCAATACAAAGTAGTAGTACAAGGTAGCGGTACTACTTACGGAACACTACAAGAAGCTGGCGTTATCCTGGTAGTTAAATACTAAGATAATCCGGTTGGATGAAATTAGAAAGCTGAGAGTTTACTCTCAGCTTTCTTTTTTTTTGTATCCACGTTCATACGCAGTTCATATAGACTTGCTATAGTCATTCCTATAGACGGCATTCGAGTAAACAAATTTATGTTCATGTGAAACTTACTTTGTATTGATTACGTCTAATAGATAAATTCATAAAATCGGAGTGATTAAATAAAAATGCAAAAAGCACCGAAAAAGTTTATTGGACTCTTTTCCTTATTTATTGCACTTATTTTCTTGCTGAGTGCTGTGCCGATATCAGATGCGGCATCAACTATTGCCGGCAATAAGAAAGTGTTTTTATCTAATGTTTCATATGTGCAATTAACCGATGCCAATCTCATTCCAAGTTCGAAGGGCGCGACGGCAAGCTTTACATTTACAGTATTTAATAATGAGAGTAAGTCAATCAACTTGCTTGATTATTGGGCGCGTTTAAAATCAAAGGGTGGAACAACCTACACATTAACGTTGTTAGACAAGGATTCAAAAAAACTAGTGAGTCCAAAGTCCACCACAACATTAACGTATTATAGTGAAGTTGCTGCGAATGTTACTCTTGATGAGCTTATACTTAGTTTTATAAAATTTGATTTCTCCGTGCCTGGTTATGAAAGAGCGCTTGGACAATTTACATTTCCTGCAGGGTATTCTAATGTAGTTAAAGCGGGGGGATTTAAAGGAATTAAGATCAGTAACTCAACAGTTAATACACGTATTGACCAAGTTAATGTAACCAAATCAGGTGATAATTATTCCATTAATTTATCTTATGTTGCAAGGAATTCTAATCAGCTTGGAGTCGCTCTTCCGGAATACGCATATTATATGCAAACGCCAAAAGGCTTGTTTCAATTAAAAATGAAAAATACTGCTGATCAAAATAAGATACTTGAGCCTACCGTATTGAATTCTATTCGATTATTTGGGATGATCCCGACTACAGTGCCTACAACGGGTTGGAAGTTGATTATCGCTCAAAAGGTTGGTGCGGCAGAGACCGCTCAAATTGAACTGCCAGTCGTTATTTTTAATGTACCAGTAAAAATAAATCCTACGACAAGCACATCATCTAAAAAAACATTTACGAACGTAAAAGGTACATATGAGGTAGAATTGCAATCCGTTCAGCGGTTTCCATGGAATAATGATGATAACATTGTTGCAAAGCTGCTTGTAACGAATAAAGAATCTGTTTATCTGCCTATACCGGATATTAGCGGCACGATGATTTTGGACGAAAATATAAATTTAACAAGTCAAAAAATAACGAATACTGGTGATATTGGACTTGCGCCAGGTGCTTCGACTACTGTCACCTTCATTGGCAAGCTTCCATATGAATATGAGTGGAAAAAATTTGAGCTTGAGCTTAATGAAAAGGTTGGCGAAGAGCTTGCTCAAGTTGCGGAAGTAACGAAGTCAAATGTTACTGCGATCTATTCCGTTAAATATGGCAACGTATATACGCAGAAATCAATTGGTTCTCAGATGAGTGTAAAAATAACAGATGTAAAAACGTATACTGGAACTGCAAATGATATTTATGCTGTTTACATGGATGTTTCTAATGATCAATCAAGAAGAAATCTTTTGCCATTATTCACAGGGTACTTTAAGACGGAGAGCGGAAATTACTATGAAGCAAAAGTGGTAAAATCATCAGCTGCGATTAATCCTTCCAATAAGGATCAAATGATCGTATATACAGAGCTTCCGCCCAATGTAAGCAGTGAAGGCATGCAGCTGCTGCTTGGAGAAGCTTTTGATGACTCGGGTTTGTTGAAGGGTTCAACTGCAGAGCCAAAGGGCTATGTCCGTGCCGTACTGTTTGGATTGCCTGCCGAAAATACCGATACAACTGCATTCGAACAGCTAAAAGTAGGACCCTATCAGATTGGCCTGAACTACTTTAATGTTTTTGCATATGAAGATTCGTTAGAGGTCGATTTGGGCGGTAACGTAACAAGAGATTACAATTTCGATGGATTTAGTCAATCAAAGCTATTATTTGAACTAGAGTATGAGCCAACTAACGATGTTATATGGTCAAAAGTCGTTGATTTGGAAGGGAAATCTGAGGGGAGTCTGCAATGGAAGGTTGGCGAGAACTATAATGCGATAAGCCAGCCAATGACTCAGAACAGGTATTGGAGCACATATACGTTAAATGTGTATGAAACCTTTAATGGCAATAAGAAGAAGCTGTTTGCTAAAGATATAAAATTCTCTAACATTATCAACTGGTTGGATGGTAATCATTAAAATGTAAAAGATAAACTGGTTTCTTCTATTCAAATCTAGTATCTTTATAGGAGATAAGAGACGGAGAGGAGATTGCGTAGTGAAAAAAAATGTAATCCGCGGGGTAGTTGCCGCTGTCATTGTAGGAGCTGGTGTGTGGGTTGGCGTGAACTTTGCTTCTCCGCTTGAAGCAGAAACCAATGCGCTGACTCCCGGGTCTGTAGAGGATCCTGTCGTGACCAAGAGCTATGTGGACGAACAAATAGCCAAGCTTAATGGAGGATCCGTTGGCGGCGACACAGGGACTGGAACGGTTGCTGACGCCTCGTTAGAGGTTGTAGTCGTTGCACCTGGACAGACGCTTATGGCGAGCCAGGGCGCTGAGGTTATTGTACGTGTCGGCAAAGCGATCGCGTTCAGCTCGGATGCGAACGGAATTTCGAACTTAACAGCGGGTTCGGACATTGCCAATGGCAAAGCTATTCCAACAAACCATTTGCTTTTGTTTCCTCGTGATGGTCGGGGCATATTGCCGGATCCGAATCAAAAGAATGGATTAACGGTTTTGGTAAGAGGAAGCTACACGCTGAAATAATATTGGTTGATGTAGAACATTTTACCCAATGTGACAAAAGGTTATACGCTTCAAAAGAAAGCGAAGGGCACATCATATAGATGTGCTCTTACTTCTCTAGGAGGTATAAATCATGAGTCGATCAAATAAAGTTATCGTACCAGGCTGTAAAGCGGCATTGCATACATTAAAGTATGAAATTGCGGCGGAATTTGGTTTAGCAACTGGCGTACAAGCAGGCGGAGTGCAGGATACTGAATTCGCAGGCGAGCTTGGGGCAGCAGTCAGCGGCGGCGGTGGACAAAGTGTCAATTGGTCAACGTTGTCAACCCGACAAGCTGGATCTGTCGGCGGCGAGATTACAAAAAGGCTGATTGCCCAAGCGGAGCAGGTCATGGGCGGCTACTCATTGTAGCTCACAATATAGGCGTCCATTGACACTAAGCGACATTTTCGGTATCATACTGTTTTAGAAGAGTTGTCTAACAACCTTTTCCTGCGGGAAAAGGTTCATTTTTTGTGTAGAAGGTTCGCTCTTATATCATACTAAGGTTGTAGGAGGTTGATACGGATGTCGGTTAAAGGACGCCACTTGTTCACATCGGAATCAGTTACGGAAGGCCATCCGGATAAGATTTGTGATCAAATTTCAGATGCTGTCTTGGATGCATTCCTTGAAGCAGATCCATATGCGCGTGTCGCTTGTGAAGTTTCAGTAGCAACAGGTCTTGTTTTGGTTATTGGTGAAATTAGCAGCAGAGCGGATTATGTCGATATTTCGGCGATTGCACGACGTACAATTAAGGAAATCGGCTACACTCGCGCGAAATACGGATTTGACTCCAGCACTTGCGCTGTTTTGACATCACTTAATGAGCAGTCCGCTGATATCGCGCAAGGCGTTAACGCTGCGCTTGAAACGCGTGACGGCAAAGACATGAAGCAGGAGAACGAAGATATTGGCGCAGGTGATCAGGGCTTGATGTTCGGTTTTGCAACGAATGAGACACCTGAGCTTATGCCTCTGCCAATTGCTTTGTCGCACCGGATTGCACGCCGTCTGTCAGAGGTTCGTAAAAACGATACGCTTGGCTATCTCCGTCCAGATGGTAAAACACAGGTTACAATCGAGTATGTTGACGGTAAACCTGTTCGTGTAGATACAATTGTAGTATCCACGCAACACGCTGAGGAAATTACGCTTGAGCAAATTCAACAGGATATTCTTGAGCATGTTATTAAACCGGTTGTACCCGTGGAATGGCTTGATGAAGAAACGAAGTACTTCATTAACCCAACAGGCCGTTTCGTTATCGGCGGGCCTCAAGGCGATGCAGGCTTGACTGGCCGTAAAATTATCGTTGATACGTATGGCGGCTACGCTCGTCATGGCGGCGGCGCATTCTCCGGTAAGGATCCTACAAAGGTTGACCGTTCCGCAGCCTATGCAGCTCGTTACGTAGCGAAAAACATCGTTGCTGCAGGGCTGGCAGATAAATGCGAAATTCAACTGGCTTACGCTATTGGTGTAGCAAAACCAGTATCGATCAATGTCGATACTTACGGTACAGGTAAAGTAGCGGAAGATAAGCTTGTTGATTTAATTAACAGCAACTTTGATCTCCGTCCGGCAGGAATTATCAAAATGCTTGACCTTCGTCGTCCGATCTACGCACAAACAGCTGCTTACGGTCACTTCGGCCGCACAGATGTTGACCTTCCTTGGGAGCGCGTAGACAAAGCAGAGAAGCTTAAAGCTGACGCTGGCGTACAAAGCGGAGTTTAATGAATAGGAAGAAGCCTGGTCTCCATCATGGACCAGGCTTCTTTTTTTTGATAAAAGAAGTGAAATAACCTAAATTTTTCATATCGGTATACCGACAAATAAGGTACGACTGTAATTTTTGAGGAGTGAATTGAAATGATTCGTACCAGGAAGCTGTCCTTATTTATGGCTGTTATGCTGCTGCTGCAAATAAGTCTGACTGGCTGGTCATGGAGCCCGCAGCAAGCATTAGCGGCACCTGCAGGACCTGTTCTAGTCAGCTTAAGCCCGGCTGATGATCTTACTAATGTACCGATAACGGCCGATCTAAAAATGACCTTTGATGAAAACATCTTGAAGGGCTCCAGCTCGACAAACATTAATATTTATGATTATGCGACAAGCAACCTGGTAGAGAGCATAAATATAGGATCAAACCGGGTAACGATTGATTCGTCGCAACGCGTGGTTACGATTAATCCCACAAACAATTTCGCATTAAATACAAATTATTATGTATTGGTAGATGCGGGAGCATATACGAATGCTTCGAATGGAGCAGGCTATGTAGGAATAAACAGTGCTAGCAGCTGGAATTTCCGCACAGTTGCAGAGTTGGATATAGCAAAACCATCTCATACTCAAATCATTCCAACAACTGCAGGGGTCCCGATAACAGCTTCGATCACAATAACATTTAATGAGCCTGTATTTGTAGCCAGCGGAAATATTTTAATCAGCTCCGCTGAGGATACGCGCAGCATATCCGTAACCTCAAGCGCAGTGCAGGGCAGCGGCACAACCCAAATTGTCATTCAGCCGCCGGCAGCGTTTCAACCGAATACAGCTTACACCGTGAATATTCCAAGTACGGCGTTTCAGGATACGGCTGGCAATTTGTACAACGGCACATTATGGACGTTTACAACGGATGCCGCACCCGTTAATGCAGTCGACTTCGCTCCGGCGGATAATGCGACCTCGGTGCCGGTCAATTCTACATTTACCATTTCCTTTGACAAAAATGTGCAAGCGCGTGCAGGAAAGTTTATTGAGATACGCAGAATTAGCAACAATACAACATTTGAGCGATTTGACGCGACCAATTCACGTATTCAAGTAACGAACAATACGGTAACGATAACTCCCAGCTCGCATTTAGAAGCAAATACGGCCTATTATATACTTGTTCATGCAGGTGCCTTCACGATGCCGGACCCCCAGGGTGACCAATGGTATCACGGTATTGCGGGTGCATCGATATGGAATTTCAGCACAGATCCGGGAAATGAGAATGTCCCTCCATTGGTGACCGCTTTATCGCCTGCTAATAATGGCGCTGCAGCCAATTTGAACGCGCTGCTTCAGCTGACGTTTAATGAGCCTGTATTTCCAAGCAGCGGCAATATTGAGATTCGAAATGCTTCTAATCATACTGTATTCCGTACGATTCCGATTACCTCAGAGCGTGTGACGGGCGGGGGAACCTACCAAATTACGATAGACGCGAATAAAGCGATTAGCGGTGAGGAGGCGAAACCGTTTGTTAACAATACGAAGTATTACGTAACGATCGGCAATCGGGCGATCCGTGACGCAGCGGGCAATTTCTATGCGGGGATGTCTGCAAATCTCAATTGGAATTTTAACGTTACGCAGGACACTGTTCGTCCGGCTCTAACGTCGTTAAGTCCCGTTAATAACGAATCTACCGTTGCAACAAACACGACCTTCGTTGCTGCATTCAGTGAAGCGATTAGGATAACAAGCCTTGGGGCCGTTCGCATTCATCAGGCTGGAATAGGCGCGCCTGCTCCGCTCATCGCGAATCTCTCGATAGACCCTGCAGACAATAAGCGCTTGTTCATTACTGCGCCGGCGGGTACGCTGCACCGCGCAACGTCCTATTACATTTATATTGAGGAAAATGCGATTATGGATCTGGCTGGAAACATGTTTGCGGGTATTCTAAATGAATATCAATGGACATTCAAAACAGTTGGCTCCGATGTGACCCCGCCTGCGGTCAGTCGAATCGAATCAATAGGAGCCACAATAAAAATAACCTACGATGAACCATTGAATACGGGGCTCTGGCCTTCTCCCGGCAGCTATTATGTTACCGTCAACGGTGCTCCCCGTTCCGTAACTAATGCTCATATAACGGGTGAATCGGTTATTCTCGCCTTATCCAGTCCAATCGTTAGCGGTCAGGATGTGAAGCTTTCCTATTCAAAGCCGTCACCGGGTCTTGTACAGGATCTGACCGGTAACGAGGCAGCAGGCTTAACAAATGTGGGGGTAGGGAATGCGCAGGATACAATACCGCCGGTGATTGCTTCAAGCTCCGTGTCCGGAAGCATGATTACACTGACCTTCAGTGAGGAGCTGACTCGGGTTAACAGCTACGCCTACACCCAATTCTCCGTTAATGTAGGAGGCGTCTATTACAGCGGAACCTCGATTTCAAGCAGCGGAGCGGTACTTAAACTGACAATTAACGGTACGATTCAGAATGGGCAGTCTGTCATTCTCCACTACAGTCCCGGAGCCTATCCTTTGCGTGACGCAGCCGGCAATAACGTGACTGCGGTGAGCGGTCTGAATTTATCAGGATCGGTCGACACACGCGGGCCGGCTCTGCAATCTATTAGCGCAAGCGGTCTAACGATTACTTTGAAGTATGATGAAAATATCAATCCTCAATCTTTGCCGTCGGCCAGCCAATACAGTGTTCTTGTTGACAATACTTTACGAGCGGTTAGTCAGGTTAGAATAACAGGGGATACTGTTGTTTTAGCTTTAACGACGAATGTTTTAACGGGACAAGATGTGAAGGTCACTTATATTGCGGGAGCGAGTATGGTAACGGATGCATTAGGAAATGCGGCAGCGTCATTCCACTCGGTTTCGGCAAATGGCGGCGGCCCTACTCAATCCGGCTTACTTCAGGGCGTGATTGTGAAAGGCTCGACGGTTACATTAACCTTTAGCGAAATGGTAAGTGCGGCTTCGAATCCATCACCCAGCTTGTTTGTTGTTCGGCTGAATGATTCCGTGAAGGTCGTGACGAGGGTCGAAGTAAGCGGATCTAAGGTTACGTTGACCTTAGCTTCGCCTGCTGGAGTAGGAGAGCGTGCTAACGTATCTTACTACTCGAATTCCGCAGGCTTGAAAACGACAGGCGGACGGCTTATTAACGACTTTACAAATGTAAATGCTGCGAATCAGACAACGCTGCTGGATTCGCTGACCGGCGATTATGAGGCTGCCGACGGCAGTGGTGTCGGTATGAAGACTTCAACGGCATCGACATCAACCGACGTATCGCCGTCAGGAGCTACGGCCACGCGATATGTGGTAATGAATGACAAGATTTTGTCGGCTTATCAGACGGCACGCTCAGCAGGGCTTGCTAATCCTCGTGTCGTCTTTAAGGTGCCAAGCCATGAGCGCGCTGCGATCGTAGCCATACCTGTTCTCGCACTGGATATGGCGAATCGTCAAGGCGGCAACGCCGTATTTGCGGTGCAGTATGGTGATGTGGCCTATGAGCTTCCGCTGAGCGTTATTAATTATCAGGAAGTATCCGCCTTGCTTGGCGGAAGCGGCATTGCTAACCAGCTGCTAATTGAAATCGATCAAGGCTCCTCTGCGGATACAAGCAGTTTAACGATGCTGTTAAAAAGCGCAAATGCGCAGGTCATCGCAGGACCAGTCGATTTTGAGGTTTCGGCCACGAATGGCACAACAGAGAAAGCGATAAACAAATTCAATCACTATGTGACAAGGACAATCCAGACCAGTTCGATGGTTGATCCTGCTCAAACAGCAGTCGTATGGTATGATTCACAGACAAATGCATTATCCTACGCGCCGACAGAGCTTTCCACCTCCTCCGGAAAGACAACTGCTACGTTTAAGCGTCAAGGCAATAGCGCCTATGCGCTTGTGAGGAATTCATCCAGCTTCACCGACATTTCGAAGCACTGGGCGGCAGACGCCATTCTTACGATGTCGCGCAAATTTATTGTCGAAGGGCGAACAGCAACGAGATTTGAGCCGGGTGCGGCGATTACGCGCGGAGAATTCGCCACGTATATTGCGAAAGGGCTGGGTCTTGCAGGGGATAAAACTTCGGCAGCTAAGTTTAAGGATGTCAATACGAGTACGGCTATGGGCGCTTATATTGGAGCAGCGTCATCGGCAGGTATCGTAGTAGGCAATACCGATGGCACCTTTAAGCCCAACAGTTCCATTACTCGACAAGAGATGGCTGTCATGATGATGAGGGCTGCAAAGATGGCGGGCGTTTCGGCCGATCTGCCGCAATCGACAGCTTCCTATCTGCAGAAATTCACAGACCGGAGTAGGATTAGCGCTTGGGCGCAGGCCGATGTAGCGAAGGCTGTCCATTTGGGCGTTATCGGAGGCAAAACAGCT
This sequence comes from Paenibacillus praedii, assembly GCF_049725345.1. NCBI lineage: Bacteria > Bacillati > Bacillota > Bacilli > Caryophanales > Paenibacillaceae > Paenibacillus > Paenibacillus praedii. Next base: position 166,598 of record NZ_JBMWAM010000004.1, read on the forward strand.
TCAACGATGAGTCCGTTAACGAATGCTACACGCGCAGAGGGTACGCTTATGCTGATGCGTTTGCTGCAGAAGGCAAAATTTATTACGCCATAAACATTTAATTAGTTAAATCTCTATCCAGAACAGTAGGAACGGATAGAGGTTTTTTATGTGAAAGTAGATAGGCATTATCTTTCACCGAAGTGAAAGCAATAGCATTCTTTTATGGGACGTAACTTTTCTATCACTCTTGTAGTCTATAACTATTAGATTACAGGATAGGAGAGTTCAAAAATAATGGGTAAGGTTCAAAAGACCATCGGACGGCAAACAGCAAGCTTGGGTAAAAGGGTCATTATCGTAATGTTAGGTGGAGCGCTGCTCGTACAGCCAATGGCTTCTATACTGCCAGATAGCTGGTCTGCAGCGGCTGTGAAGCCGGCAATAGCCTCTGCTTCGACTGGGCCTGTGCTTAAGCTGACGCAGCAATCCTTCGTCACAGCGGGAGCGAAACGGCTCGACTACGTTTGGCATACGACGCGCGGCAGCGCGAAGGTGCAGACTGCTGTGCATGTGATTGAAGTTGATTTAACGAATCCTTATGTATCCTTAAACGCGATCAGCGGTAAAAATAACAGTGTCGGTCAATTAAATACGATACTTAACATGAGCAAGGAAAGCGGAGCTGTTGCAGCTGTAAATGCTGATCTCTTCGTTATGGGCAATGAGGGAGCGCCGTTTGGCGCACAGGTGACCAGCGGGGTATTCATGTCGAGTCCGGCAAGCCTTAAGGGGATGTATGCCTTCACACTGTCTAAGGATCGCAAGCCAATGATTGATCATTATACGTTTGAAGGCCAGGTTACAGCGGCGGATGGCTCAGGCTTCCCGCTCGAGGGCTTGAATCAATCAGCCTATGCACCGGAAACGACAGGCTCTAAATTTAGCCATGTAGATAAGATGTATATGTACACAAGCGCATGGGGCGGTGCGGAGCGTCCGAGAAACTCCGGAACAACACCTACCGAAGTGCTGGTACGCAACGGTATTATTGAGGAAATCTCGATTGATAAAGCAATTGCCGGGCAAGCGCCGTCAGACGGCTTTATTCTTCGCGCGCACGGCAAAGCGGCTGCTTATGTAAAGGAGCGTCTGCAGGTCGGACAAGCGCTTGCTGCTAATTATTCGCTGATATCTCAGACGACAGGCGCGAAAGTCGATCCTGTCTCCTTCGAAATGATGGCAGGCGGACATACGCTGCTTGTGAATGCCGGCGCTGCTGCCACCTACTCCCGCGATGTAACGGGCATAAGCGGAAATTCCTACACATCTCGTACAGCGGTCGGCTACAGTAAGGACGGTACGAAGGTATACCTTATTACAAGTGAGCGTTACGGCAGCAATACAGGCTTGAGTCTTAAGGAATTGCAGCAAATCATGCTGCAGCTAGGCGTATTCAAGGGCGTTAATCTGGATGGAGGCGGGTCTACAACGATGACGGAGCGTCCGCTAGGAAGCTTTTCCTTACAGCTTGCGCATGCGACGCAAAGTGGGACAACGCAGCGCAGCGTCTCGAATGGAATTGGCGTATTTACAAGCGCGCCACAAGGATCACTTAAAGGCATTAACATAAGCGGTGCTAACGTGCTGCTGATTGGACAGAAGGCATCCTTCTCGCTGAATGCCTATGATACATACTATAATCCAATGAATTTGAACAATTCGGCAGCATGGAGCAGCTCAAATGCGATTGGCACTTTGCAAGGCAATGAATTTACAGCATTGAAGGCTGGGAAAACAACGCTTAGCGTGAAATCAGGCGCAATCTCGACGAAACATGATGTGGAGGTGCTTGGCAGGGACCAAATCGCGTCACTATCTATTGGCACGACTGCCGGTGTACTCGCTCCGGGTGTGACGATTTCGGTTCCCGTGACCGCGAAGCTTAAGAATGGAAAGAGCTATAAACTAAGCGGCGACGCTGTCCAATGGCAATTTATCGGCTTCAATGCTACGCAGCAGGGGGACAGCTTGACTGTAACTTCCGTTAACACAGGAACGGCGACAGGCTATGCGATTGCCCGTTATGATGGTTTTGCAACGATGATTCCATTTACACAGGGAGAAGCTGTAACAACGCTTGAGGACTTTGAGAAACCGGCCTATGCGATTACGTCGCAGGTAACGCCAACCGGAGCGACAGGCAATGTTAGTCTGGTGTCCAATCTGCCGGAACAACCATCCGCTCAGGCCTTGAAGCTTGATTATGATTTTACGAATGGAACAGGCACAAAAGCATCCTACGCGATCTTTAATTCAACTGGGCTTCCGCTCACCGGGTCGCCGACTTCGATGACAGTTGACCTATACAGCGACAACAGCTTTAACTGGGTGCGCGCCGAGTTTATCGATGCTGACGGCAAAGCGCATTTGCTCGACCTGGCCAAGCAGCTTGATTGGAGCGGCTGGAAGACGGTCAAGGTGAACCTGTCCTCCGCGGGTATGAAGTTCCCAGTTAAGCTGAAGCGAGCATATATTGTAACCATTGCCGAGGGGCAAGATAAACGAGCGTTATCCGGGTCGATTGGAATGGATAACATGAAGCTGCAGTATCCGCCATCTGCTGTGGTCGACACGAATACGAAGATTGAAATGCTTGTAGGCAATCCTAATGCAACATTGAATGGGAAGCCAATTAAGCTTGAAGCGGCTCCTCTCGTGCTGAACGGAACGACCTACGTACCTGTTCGATTCGTATCGGATGCCATGGGATCGCAAGTATTATACGATAACAAGTCGAAGCAAGTAACTGTACTCCGCGGCAATAAGCTGCTGGAAATGACGATTGGAGAAAAAGAGCTCAATCTGAACGGTGTCCTTCAATCCTCTGAAATTACGCCGATTATCCGCAACAGCCGTACCTTAATTCCGGTCCGTTTGTTCTCGGAGAAGCTGGGGTTAAAGGTCGGCTACGAAGCCAAGCAGAAAAAGATTACCATCGATTAACGATGGACGGATTCGAACTGGTTTGTGATATGATAGAATAGAAAAACCTTTAACAAGAGAAAGGTTGCCGATCCGTCGTGGACCATTTAAGCGTTGATATTAATCGAATAATTAAGAATGCCATTGAAGTAATGGAAGATAGCAAATATCAGATTTACGAAATTTGCGAGTCGGCAAGAACGGAGCTGGAATTGCTTGAGCAGGAGCTCGAGCTGGTATTGCAAGAAACCGTTAAAACCATTGAAAAAGTGGATAAGCTTGAACAGGATTACCGTCGAGCGCGTATTCGATTAACTGAGGTTAGTCGGGATTTTGTCAAATATAAGGAAGAAGATATTAAGACTGCCTATGAGAAAGCGACACAAATTCAGCTTGATCTTATGGTTTATCGCGAGAAGGAGTCCTATTTGAAGGCGCGTCGTGACGATCTGCAGAAGCGCGTCCGCAATGTGGAAAATTCAATCGAGAGAGCAGAAACGATTGCTTCCCAAATAAATGTCGTACTTGAATACTTATCGGGTGACCTGAATCAGGTCACCCGTATTGTAGAGTCCGCCAAAACGAGGCAGCTCCTGGGTCTGAAAATTATTTTGGCGCAGGAGGAAGAGCGCAAACGAATTTCCAGAGAGATCCATGATGGCCCGGCGCAATCGCTCGCCAATATTGTTCTTCGTACAGAAATTGCAGAACGTATGTTAATCAAGCAGGAATTTGTAATGGTACAGGAAGAATTAGTAGATTTAAAGGGACAGGTTCGTTCGGGTCTGGAGGAAATACGCAAAATTATTTTTAATTTGCGTCCGATGGCGTTGGATGACCTGGGGCTTGTACCAACGCTTCGCAAGTTTACGCAGGACTTCGAGGAAAAAACCAAAATACACACCGTATTCGAGTTAAGCGGCAAGGAAAATCGTATGCCGTCGGCAATGGAAGCGGCTATTTATCGTTTGGTACAGGAGGCCTTTACTAATATTTACAAGCATGCGAGCGCTTCCCATGTCATACTCGAAATAAACTACCAGCCGCATCAGATTTCACTCGTTATTCACGACAATGGAGTTGGTTTTCATAGTCAATCCATGGAAATGGATGCTAGCCGAAATACACATTTTGGATTAGTAGGAATGAGAGAACGTATCGAGCTGATTGAAGGAAGGATGGAGATCGACTCAAATCCCGGCCAAGGGACGAAAATTGTAATAGAAATACCAATAACCGCTGAATCTAGAAAGGAGCAATAATATGACGATCCAAAGACCTGCTAATTATAATCAAACGATTAAAATATTACTTGCGGATGACCACCAGCTATTTCGGGAAGGCTTAAAGCGTATTCTAAATATGGAAGATGATTTGGAAGTCATTGGAGAATGCGGAGACGGTATCCAAGTTATGGAATTTTGCAATCATACCCTTCCTGAAATTGTGCTAATGGACATTAATATGCCGATTGAGAATGGCGTTGTTACGACAGAGCGCCTGAAAAATATGTTTCCCGACGTAAAGGTTATTATTTTATCGATTCATGACGATGAGAGCTACGTATTCGAGACGCTTCGCAAGGGTGCTACGGGCTACCTTCTAAAGGATATGGAAGCCGAATCGCTTATTAATGCCATTCGCTCAGTCGTGCAGGGTTATGCGTACATTCATCCTAAAGTAACAGGCAAGCTAATTAATCAGCTTCGTCGAATGACCTACTTGGATGAAATGGGCATCGTATCGGGTGCTGCAGCGGCGCAGGAGCCAGGCGTTAAGTTCGTTGCTGGCGACGATAGCCCATTGACACGCCGCGAGGCGGAAGTGCTGCGGCTTATGGCCGAGGGCAAGAGCAACAAGCTGATTGGTGAATTTTTATTTATTAGCGAGAAAACGGTTAAAAATCATGTAAGCAGCATTTTGCAAAAAATGGAGGTTGACGACCGCACGCAGGCGGTTATTCAATCGATTAAGTATGGCTGGGTTACGTTGTAGTTGTAGCAGGCCATTTTGTGCTTTTTTATAAGACGGAAAATCCCGCATCGGCTCGATGCGGGATTTTTGTTGTTGCAGTTATGGAGGCGGGGGATCGGATGCAGGCTTGGTTGTCGTGATTGGCGTAGATGTCGGCATGTTCGCAGTGTCAAATAGTAAAGGCTAAAAAAGTTATTAGGGATTGAACGCCTATTTTTAAGCATGTCCGCGAATCAGGGAACCAGTGGGCACCTCGTGGCATATAGTGTCACTAAGAGGAGGTGCTGCGATGTTGGGAATATTATTGCTTGTCATTGGTATCTATGCTTTGGCGGCATTATCGGTGCATCTGGCCTATCGGATACAGCAAGGATACAAGCCGTCCGGGAAGCATTATGTATTCGTTGCCGAAGGCGAGCATAAAAGGATGGAATGGTATATGCGCTCGATGCTTTCTTTTTCAAGGTGGATGGGAAAGGAGGTCAAGGTTACGATTGTCGATCGCGGTATAGACGGAGAAACGCTGGCGATTATAGATCGGATGTCTAAAGACAGTCATAAGCTGCAGGTGCGCGTGCATCCAGATCAGGCTGTTGTTTTTGATGAGAAGCGCAGCCCTAAAGAACGAAAGCGTTCGCATATGAACGAGACGGATGCTACGCAGCTGATGTGGCTTTTGCAGGAGGAGGGGGTTGTGTCGAAGGCTGATCATGCGGTGCTTGTTGATTTGCAAAATCCGGCTGATTTGTCGAAGATGCCGTTTTAGGATATAATGACGGGAGATAAATAAGAAAAGTGAAGCACACTTGATGACGCATGCTGCGTCGTTTGGTGTGTTTTTTTGTGTTTTGGTGGAACAGAGGACCTTATTGGGAACGATTGAGAGGGGGAGCGAGGGTGCGGGGGCAGGTATATATCGTCATGGTTAACGGTCGCTGGCAGGCTCGGATGACAATCGAATCGGAAGTGGATAAGCGGTATTGGATGAGCAGTGCGCATGCTGGGGTTAAAGCGGAAGCGGGCTGGTTGTGGAAGGAGAAGCTGCCGCTGGGCGATGCTTGCTTGGCGGCAGAGCTTTGGGAGAGAGAATGCGGAAGGGGGAAATCCGTTAACGGATTTTCAAAAAGGGCAGGGGGCATCTATTTGGAGCTGGAGGCGAATTTGCTTCGACGTTTATCTCGTTGTGTTGAGGAAGCGAAACGGGAAGCGCGCGAAAGCGAGAAAGCAGCAGGCAATAACTGGTGGAGACGATGGAGCAGCTGGCGCAAACGAGGAGGCCTGGGGGACGAGAATTGGGCTGGCCTGGTGGAGAGATGGGAGCGAGCAATTAAAGGCGAGCGCGGAGAGGCGAGGCGAGCGGGGGATGGAAGCGAGTATGGCAGCGGGGGGCGAGCAGCAAGAGATAGCGAGTATGGCGGTGCGGGGCGAGAGATTAGTGATGCGGAGCTGGAGGGGCTTACGGCAGGAGCGAAGCTTGCCGCGGAGGTGGTGCAGGGTCGTGCGCTGCTGCGCAGCGAAGCGCAAGCCCTGCTTGCCTGCGCGGTCGGGCCCGGCGCCGGGGCGAGCTGGAGCGAATGGCTCCAGCTTGCTTCGCTGCTCGGGCGGGTGCGCCTGAGCGGAGCGATCGCCGCCGGGAGAGGCGGGCGAGCGGACGCCCCGGGACGCCGCAGGCGTGAGCGCAGGTGTCTGCGCTGCGGGAGCGGCGAGGCGCTGCAGCGCCGCACAGCATGCGCGGCGTGCGGGAGGGTGTGTGCCTATTGCACGGCATGCATTGGGATGGGGCGAAGCCGGGAATGTGAGCTGCTGGTTACCGGGCAGCGCGGAGGGTTGGACGATGGCGCGAGATTGACGAGCGCTTCGGATGCTCTTGTGCGCCTGCCGCCGGTGGAGCGGCGGCTGGAGGGGTGGAAGCTGAGCCCGGCGCAGACTGCGGCCGCGGCGAAGGCGCTTCAATTCGTGGAGGAGCAGGCGGTGAAGCCTGTGCAGCAATCACCTGGAAAAGCAGCGCCGATTCGCGAGTTTTTGCTGTGGGCGGTAACGGGAGCGGGAAAGACCGAAATGATATTTCCGCTTGTGGAATCCGTACTGCTAAGAGGAGGCAGAGCACTGATCGCCACGCCGCGCCGCGATGTCGTCATTGAGCTTGATCCGCGCATACGCAAAGCATTTCCCGAAGCTGCTGTCGTTACATTATATGGCGGCAGCGAGCAGCGCTGGGAGACAGGCGATATTACGCTGTCTACCACGCATCAGCTGCTGCGTTTTTATCAAGGCTTCGATTTGGTTATCGTAGACGAGATCGATGCTTTTCCATATCATGGAGATCCCATTCTGCATTATGCGGCGAATAAAAGCTGCGCGCCTGGAACGCCTCGCCTGCTCCTGTCGGCAACGCCGCCTAGAGAACTGCAGCGTGCAGCGCGGAGCGGGAGGCTTGCATATGCGCGCGTTCCTGTGCGGTACCATCGCCATCCGCTGCCGGTGCCGAGTTTGCTGGCTGGACCAGCGGTCAAGCAGATGCTTCAGCAGCGGAAGCTTCCGGCGAACCTGCTGGCCGCGATGCGGCAGTCGCTGCAAAGGGACGCTCAGCTGTTTGTATTCGTGCAGCGAATCGCGCAAACCGAGCCGATGGCGAGGCTGCTTCGGGCTGCCTTAAATCATGCAGCGGTTGAGGCAACCTCTTCGCAGGATGTCGAGCGCGCGGACAAGGTGAAGCGTTTTCGGGCTAGAGAGATTCGTATATTAGTTACGACGACTATTTTAGAACGGGGAGTAACGATACCAAAAAGCGATGTATACATATTGGATGCGGACGGACGGCTCTTCGATGAAGCGTCCCTGGTACAGATGGCTGGTCGAGCAGGGCGCTCAGCCGACGATCCATATGGAAAGGTTTACTTCTGCAGCAAGGAGCGCAATCAATCGCAGGTTGCCGCAGTGCGCCATATCCGAACGATGAACCGGATAGCGCGCAAGCAAGGCTATTTGCTCCCTAAATCCAAAGGAGGCGGCGAACGATGACACTCTCGCCATCCTCATGGCTTCAGCGGCTGCACTCCGCTTTCACCGCCTCCGCGCAGCTGCTCGCTCCGCGCTCTGCCGCATGCCTGCTGTGCGGCAAGACGCAAAGCGCGGCTCGCAGCGCGGCCAGCCATACCCATCCGCAGCTGCCGACCCAGCTTCGGCAATCCGCTTGCGGAGCGTGCCTCTCCGCAATGCCATGGCTCACCCGCATCTACTGTTCCAAATGCGGACGCGGCATTTCCTGCGATGACTGTATCCGCAGTCCGCATCATGCTTTTGTATACAACCGCAGCGCGGTGCAATATAACGAAGCGATGAGGGCGCTTCTCGCCCAATACAAATATCGTGGCAATGAGCAGCTTGGTCCTGTGCTGGGCGATATGCTGATACCGGCTTTTGAGGCGATGACTTATGACATCGCACAGCGCTGCGATAAGCCTGCGGACAGTCGTGCAGGTCGCGGCAGAGCCAAACAGAACACTCGCTATTCTGACTATTGGCATGCCATTACCTATGTCCCCATCAGCCGGGAGCGGGCGATGGACCGCGGCTTCAATCAGGCGGAGCAGCTAGCGTCTGCGCTTGCAAGCCGTTATCAGCTACCGCTTCTGCACCTGCTCGTCCGCGAGCGGCATACCGAGAAGCAAAGCTTCAAGACGCGCCTGGAGAGACTTCGTGATACGCGTCAGCTTTTTAACATAAATGCTGCCGAGCTCCAGAAGCTGCACATTCATCCTGCCTCTGCTCCTGCAAGTGCTTCTTCAGAAAATCGAATGCTCCGCGTATTGCTCATTGATGATATTTATACAACGGGAAGCACAGCAGAAGCGTGCTCACAGGTTCTGCGCCAGCATAGGGAGCTGCCTATGGAAATATATGTGCTGACGTGGGCGCGTTCTTAGATATTGTCGAAGAATCGGCAATCGGATAGATTCATAGTGAAATAATTACAGCTTTCGTATAAAATAAACCTAACAGTATATTAACTAGCGAATAAGAAGGAGGGCGCATTGCAATGAACCTGGATAATTGTCCTCGATGCGGGAAGCTTTTTGCAAAAAACTTTAGAGATGTATGCCCATCGTGCATGCGTGAAATTGATAAAGAGTATGAGCTTTGCGCCAACTACTTGCGCGAGTTTAAGGGTGCAATTATAACGGAGCTCTCGGATGAAACAGGTGTATCGATTAAGCAAATCACGAAATTCATTCGTGAAGGCCGGATCTCCATGGTGAACGCACCGAATCTTTCCTATCCTTGTGAGTCGTGCGGAACGCTTATACGCGAAAATCACCTCTGTGATAATTGTCGTAACCGGTTAGAGAAGGACAGGAAGCAGATGATTCAGGACTTGGCTCAGAAAGATACGCTTAATCGTTCACAATCGAACTCCGGCGCCTACCGTGGACTGGACAGATATAAGGGCAACAAATGAAATCTTTCTAATATTCCCATGCCTATAAAATTTCACATGACCCAAGCCGATAATACTTGTAAAGGTAATCGGCTTTTTTAGTTCCTGCTAAATAAAGAGGTGGATAAAATGAAAATAAACGAGACGAATCGGATCAGCGCACATCATCACTACCAGAAGCAAAACGAAGCACGGGTAAGCGGAGCGAACAAAGCCCGTCAGAAGGACGAGGTCCAAATTTCGGCAGCCGCGAAAGAGATGCTGACAACGAGCCGGGCGCAGGATCCGGAGAGAAGCAAGCAGATCGAGCAGCTAAAACGTTCTGTCGCATCGGGAACATATCATGTGGAAGCCGGCAAAATCGCTGAGAAGCTGCTTCCTTACTTGAAGGAGTAATCCGCTATGAACGAGTACATTCAGCAAATCCTTGCAATCCTGCAAGAGCTATTGGACGAGCATCGGCAGTTGATTGAATACGGCAAGGCCAAGACAGAAGCCATCACGAAGAACAGCATCGAGACCATATCTTATATTGCCGGCAAGGAGAAGAAATTGCTTGAGCATATTTTGGAGCTTGAGCAGAGACGCACCTTCCTTGTTGGCAAGTATATGCTCTCGCAGAAAGTGACCGGACAGCGCTCCTTCAAGATGGAAAAGCTCATTCAAGCCGTTTTTCATGCAGAGGAGAAGCAGCAGCTGCAGAACAAATGGAAAGAACTCTCGGCAGTCATCCATGAGCTCCAGGACATTAACGAGTTTAACCAGCAGCTAGTCAAAATGACATTGGAATATTTGCATTTTACGCAGGATCTGCTGCTTGGCCCGGAGGAAGAAGACGTGACTTACCATCGTGCTGTACAGGGGATGGCCAATAATCGGAACAGTCGTTTTAATATAAGAACGTAAGAAGAGAGGGAAATGATTATGGCATCCACATTTCATGGGTTAGAGACGGCGCGGCGAAGCTTGTTCACGACTCAATCGGCTCTGAATACGACCGGACATAACATCGCTAACGCTAATACGGCCGGTTACTCGCGTCAAGTGGTGAACATGACGGCCTCTAGACCGATTGATGCAGTCGGGTTTTCCAAATCGGCTGCGGCAGGACAGCTTGGCACCGGCGTTGAGGCGAGCTCTATTACTCGTGTTAGAGAGAAGTTTCTAGATAATCAGTTCCGCAATGAATATAAATCGCATGGAAATTTTACCGTGCAATTAGACACGCTATCCAAGCTTGAGGGAATCGTGAACGAGCCGAGTGACACGGGTTTGCGTACAATTATCTCGAACTTCTGGAATTCCTGGTCCGATTTGACTAAAAATCCGGAAAACGCAGACGGTCGCAAGGTTGTCATGGAACAGACGATGGCGATGGTTGATGCTTTTAACTATACGGCTAAGCAGCTTGGCGATTTGAAGTCAGATTTGACGGAAAACGTAGAGATTAATCTCACGACGGTAAATTCCCTTACGACTAGCATTGCCCAACTGAACGGAGAGATTCGAAGGGTAGAGGGACTCGGTGACAGCGCCAATGATCTGAGAGATCAGCGAGATCTTCTTACAGATGATTTGTCGGGGCTTATTAATATTCGTGTAGAGGATCAAGCGAATGGCTACAGAATAACAATGGGCGGTACGGAGCTTGTACAAGGATCCACGGGGACGCCAATCGATATGGCAACTATTTCAGCCGCAATTGAATCGGGGGACCTGAACAGCGGGGCCATATACGGAACGATTCATTCCAGGGATCATTTTGTAGAGGGTTATATTAACGAGCTGGACAAAATGGTTCAAACGATGGCAATGGGTGAATTCGAAATTACGCTTCCGAAAGGATCGGTGCTCCCAGAGGGTACTGTGCTGAATAATGTGACCTACACGGGTGCTAATCGCACTTTGACGGAAGATACAAGAGTGACGGTTAATGGTCTAAACGGGCTTCACCAACTGGGTTACAACCTTGCTGGGGATGAAGCGGGCTTGCCGTTCTTTACGGACAGTGAGGGCAGTACGGCTGGTTTAAACGCAGGAAATATTGCCTTAAACCCGGCAATTGTGGCTAATTCTAATCTCATTGCCAGCTCGATGCGCGTGACCATAAATACGGATGGATCTGAAAGTGTTATAAGCGGAAATAACTCTTTAGCCGTATTGTTCTCACAAATGAGAGACACACGCTTTGATTTCGATTCAGGGGAAGGCAAGAACAGGAATACGGTAGACGCGTATTTCCGCTCCGTGGTCGGGCAGCTTGGCGTACAGGCTGCAGAAGCAACACGTATGCAAGCCAACCAGCAAATTATCGTGGAGCAGGTCGAATCTCGCAGACAATCCGTCAGCGGCGTATCCTTAGATGAAGAAATGTCCAATATGATTAAATATCAGCATGCCTATAATGCTGCTGCTCGTAATATGACGATGATTGATGAAATATTGGATAAAGTGATTAACGGAATGGGTCGCGTTGGTCTCTAAATCTAAACATATGGAGGTGACAATTTATGTCTTTACGCGTAACGCAATCGATGATGAATACGCAGCTTCTGCGTAATATATCTAACAATCTCGGACGCATGAACAATCTGCAAAACCAACTGTCAACAGGTATGAAGATCAACAAACCTTCTGATGATCCAGTTGGTATCACTTTCGCGCTCCGTTACAGAAGCGAATTGGATGCGAATAATCAATATACAAGCAATGTCGGTTCGGCTTTGTCCATGCTTGAGTATACAGATACAACGATCGGTCAAGCTGGAGATGTGATGCAACGTGCGAGGGAATTGTTGGTACAGGGTGCTAACGGTACGTTAGAGCAAACAAGTCTTGATTCAATTAAGACGGAAATATCCCAACTGTACAACCAAATGGTCGAAATTGGAAACAGTCAATTCAACGGAAAACAGGTGTTTAACGGTGAATTGACTGGTGAAAAGCCGTATCCTGCTGTTACTCTTGATGACACAGTTGATTTGCTGGTTGAGCCGCCAAAATTGAAAGCATACCAAGTAAGTACAGATACGGGTTCTATAAAATATGAGTTATCTGCGGGAATGAGCTTAAAAATTAATATACTCGGTAACGAAGTATTCGGTGAGAGTGTTGATCCGGCAGCTACTCAAGAAGAACTGGAGAGTAGTGATAATGTGTTTCTACTGCTTCAGCGCGCATATGACATGTTGGGTTCTGGTGACCAAAAAGGAGTATCAAAGATGCTTGATCAAATGGATACTCGAATAAACACGATGCTGACGAAACGAGCAGAGGTTGGAGCTAGAGTGAATCGTGTTGAGATTATCGAAAGTCGGTTGAGCGACATTAACATCAACCTGCAAACGGTTCAAGCTAAGACGGAGGATGCCGATATGTCAGTGGTTATTACAAATTTAAAAACAGAAGAAAATGTTTACCAAGCATCACTGTCGGTTGGAGCACAGCTTATACGTCCAAGTTTGGTCGATTTCTTAAGGTAGGTGTATATAGGTGCAAATTCCTCAGATTCAAATTCGTCAGCAATACGCAAAAATCGGCATTGATGCTGACATGGGAAAGCAATCTATAGAACAGCCAAAAGCAACATTAGAAATAAAACAGAATCAAGCAGTACAATCAATATCGCAACCAAAAGGACAGCTTGATATCAATCAAGACCGAGCTTGGGATGCTCTTGGTCTCGGGAACAGTTTAGAGACGATGAGTAAAATTTATTCTATGGCTTCCGACATGGCGTTGCAAGGGTTAGCCCGTATTGTGGAGAAGGGCAATCGGATGGCTGATATTCATTTGGGAGGGAATCCGATCGCGGAAATGGCCCTTGACTGGCAAAGGACATTTCCAGAATTTGATTTTCGCGGGGAAGCATCAACAGACAATGTTGATGTTAATTATACTCCTGGACAGTTATCGATCGAAACAACACCAGGCCGTGTAGAGATTCATGCACAAATAAATCGACCGATTATCCAATATGAACGTGGAAAGCTGGATATATATATGCAACAGCATCCCAGTTTACAAATAACACCTCCGCAAATCAACGAACTCATATAATTTTGTGAAGCTATAGCCCTCTCAAGTGAAAACTGTGAATGAGGTCTATAGTTTTTGTTTTTGCAAACCATATTAGGAACAGGTAAGAGGAGGAACATGAAAGTGAATAATCTTTCGATCATATACTTTGCTCAAGGAATTCCTGGATTCGAGCAATATTATCAATTTGGATTTGTTTCCGTAGAAGGCGAGCTTCCAATTAAATTGATGCAGTCTGTAGAGGACAACGACATTTCTTTTCTAGTAGCAAGTCCCTTTTATTTTAATCCAGAGTACGAAGTCGAATTATCTGAGTCGACAAAGCAGGAACTGGACATATTAACCGAAGAGGATGTCGAAGTATGGTCTATCGTAACGATGCCGTCCGAGCCATCGCAAGCTACGATTAATTTACTGGCTCCAATAATTATTAATAGAAATAAAAAAATCGGAAAACAGCTAATATTACATAATAGTGAATATAGCTCTCGCTCACCGCTTGTTCGTCTAAGGAGGGGATGAAATGTTAGTCTTATCTCGAAAAAGCAACGAATCGATTATTATTAACGGCAATATTGAAGTCATTATTTTGGGTGTTGAGGGTGAAAATGTAAAGCTCGGCATTCAGGCACCTAAAGAAGTAGATATATATCGAAAAGAAATTTATTTGAACATTCAAGCTGCTAATCGTGAAGCGGTACAAAAAGCAATACCATTAAATGAAATGACAAAATTATTAAAAGAAATGCCTGATTTTTTAAAATAAGCTATAAAGAAAAGCAGAATGCTGTCGATATATATATTAGCAAGGTGATAGGGCGGCCGACCTATCACTGTAAGCTTCCGCAAGGATGCGGATAATAGAGCTTTCAGGGAGGAAATATTTCATGATTATTAATCACAACATCGCAGCACTTAACACTCATCGTCAGTTATCAAGCGCTTCTGCTGGACAATCCAAATCAATGGAGAAACTAGCTTCGGGTCTTCGGATCAACCGTGCAGGCGACGATGCAGCAGGTCTTGCAATCTCTGAGAAGATGCGTGGACAGATTCGCGGTTTGGAACAAGCGTCACGTAACTCGCAGGATGGTATTTCATTAATCCAAACAGCTGAGGGCGCGCTAAACGAAACTCACGACATTCTTCAACGCATGAAAGAATTGGCTACACAAGCATCCAACGGAACGTACACAGAAACTGACCGTGGTGCAATCCAGTCCGAAATGAATGAATTGACTTCTGAAATTAACCGTATCGGTAACACGACTGAGTTTAATACACAGAACCTACTAAAAGGTAAAACAGCTCCAGCTGTTACGACTGCAGCAGCTACTACAACAGTAGCAGCAGGTGAAACCGGAGCAGCAGCAGGTGTGGTGTCTGACCTAACTACTGTAGCTAAGAGCGTAGTAGGTGTTAATTCCACTGCAACAGTTCAAGCATCTACTAGCGCTGCAACAGGTGTTTTGTCCGCTTTAACAGTAGACACAGCTAGTACTGCTGGACAAAAGGCAACTGTAACCGTTGCGAATGGAATTACTTTTGAAGCTGCTGCCGTAGGCAATACGCTTAACGGGAAAACGATTGAGATTGTACAAGGTGCAGCTGGTTCTACTTCCACTGCTGCCCTGGCAGGAAATACCTACACAATTACGATAGGTGCGGATGCTTCTGGTAATTCACTCGCAACAAATCGTGGGGAACTTTATAATGAGATCACTAACGGACTTGCAGCTGGAACAGGGACAGTTGCCTCTCCTACAGGACCAATTACAGCTTTCACTGCAAAAGTACCAACAAGCACTGAAACTACCCTTTCAAGCATTGCAACCTCAGGAACTCTTACAGGTGGTAAAGCTGAAGTTCTTGGCGATTTTTCATTCGATATTACCAAAGCCTTTGAAGAAGCAGGCGACACGATCACTATTGGCGGTAAGACATTTACTGGTGTAATTGGTGCAGCGAATGCAGCTAATGGTGAATTTGTAATTGCAGCTAACTCTACTACAGCCCCTACAGAGAATGCTCAAGCGGCATCCTTACTAGCTGCTATTCAAGCAGATGCAGACTTGAGTGCAAGATTTACAGCAACTGCTCCTGGTGCTGTGAACACAATAAAATTAGTAGAAAATACAGGTCAAGCAACAGGTGTTAATCTTGCAGCGCCTACAGCAGCAGGAAGCGGTACGAATGATAAGTTGACTATTACAAATGCTGGCGGTCAAAACCTGAAAACAGTTACTATTGTCCAGGGATCTTTAGCTGGTGCAACTGGTACAGCCGCTACAGCTACATCTACTGCAGGGGCTACAAATGGTTTAGTTTTAACAGCTGCGAATAATAATACTGAGTTAAATGGCGTTAAAATTTCTTTTAACATGACAAATACAGGTTCAGCCTCAGCATTAACATCGACTTGGGATGCTGAGACGCAAACATTGAATGTTACAGGTAATCTGGATAATACTGCTGCTAATACTGTTCAATCCGGATCGATTGCTACTGCAATTACTGCTGGCTTGACTGGCGCTGGTTTTAATTCAGGAACAATAACTGCATCAACTCCAATTACAGCGGCCGCAACTGGCGGTACACCAATTACAGGCACTATCTCATTTACTGGCGGTATAACAGCGCAAAACGCTGCTTCATTAACTGTTGATAGTAATAATGGTGATCTGACTATTTACTTGGCTTCCGACAATGCATCTGAGAATACTGCTGCCAAAATTGAAGCAGCAATCCAAGCTCTTGGTAATGTTGGCGGGCACGACTTCTCGAAGTACACAGCAACAGGTTCTGGTAGCTGGGATACAGCAACTGTTGGCAACAACATTGTTAAAGGTACAAGCACATTGGTAGGCGGAACTGAAGAGGTTAAAGGTAACTACACATTGAACATCGATCAAGCATTTGCAGCTGGTGACAATGTAGTTATTAAAGGTCAAGTATTTAAAGCTGTTGAAAGCGGCGCAGACTCTACTAAGGGTGAGTTCAACGTAAACAGCGGAAATACATCTTCTCAAGCATCCAGCTTGATTGATGCCATCAACCTTAACTCAAGCTTGAAAGACAGCTTCACTGCTTCCGCAACAGGTTCCACAATCAGTATCACTGAAAATGTTGCAACGGGCACTGACCTGAAAACGACTGATCTGAGTGTTAGTGCAACTGGTGTTAATGGACAATATTCCATTGATGCAAGTGAATTGTTGACTAATGGTGCATCGATCTCCATCGACGGTCAAACAATTACTGTTTCTGACAAAGATTCACACGTTGGTTACGATAACGGCACTGCAATTAAAGAAGCTGGCAGCTCTGCTGCCCAAACACAAGCATTGTCTGACGCTATCAACAAAAATGCTAGTCTAAACCAATTGTATACAGCTTCTGTATCAGCTGATGGCAAGCTGCAGTTGGATCAAAAAATTGGCAACACAACGGCTCCTAAAGTTGAATTAACGACTTCAACGAAAGGTGACTACTCTACTTCCTTCCAAGTAGGCGCGAACAGCGGACAATCTATTAACATCAACGTTGGCGACATGCGTTCCGAAGCACTTGCTATTTCTGGTGACGGTACGGCATCAACAGTTAAAGCGAAGGATGGTGCAGTCGCATCCTACGTAAGCACTGCCAATGTAACTGACGGTACATCCACAAAGAATGTTGAGTTCTCATTAGATCTATCAACTACTGAAAAGGCAACTGCTGCAATCAGCGTTCTAAGCGATGCAATTGAAGCGGTATCTGCTCAACGTTCCAAACTGGGTGCATTCCAGAACCGTCTGGAGCACACAATCAACAACTTGAACACATCTTCTGAAAACCTGACAGCGGCTGAATCCCGTATTCGTGACGTTGATATGGCTAAAGAAATGATGACTCAAACGAAGAACAGCATTCTTTCACAAGCGGCTCAAGCTATGCTTGCACAAGCAAACCAACAGCCACAAGGCGTGCTTCAATTGCTTCGTTAATATTAGTCTTACGAAAGGGGACTCTAGACTCTCTAGAGTCCCTTTTCTCATACCCTGAAATGAGGTAATGATATGGAAAAACATGTAGATGTCATGAAAAGGACAATTGAGCTGTCCGAAGGCTGCTTAGAAGCGTTAGAGCACATCACAGTCAGACTAAATGAGGGTGCTTTTGAAGAAACGATTCGATTGATGGATGACCTTGTGAATGGTTTCTACCAAATCGAAAAGTCATTGCAGGGGTTCATCTCTAAGCTTTCGGGCCATCAGCTGGAAGAGACTATGAATCAATTGCGTAATGCCATCGAACATGTTGTTTCTTCGTATGAGCAAGGGAATAGAGGGAAAGCCCTGGAGGGTATTCAGTTAAATTTACTCCCAAGCTTTAAGGGATTGAATGCTGAGTTGGAAGTTACATTTCGACCCTATATTTTGTCTTAAAACCTAATGGAAGCGGTGATCTAAATGGATATTGCAGCTTTATCAATGGCGATGAGTCACTCTAGTATCAAGCAGGATGCAAGCCTGGCAACGATGAAGATCGCCATGGATTCAGCCAATGGAAATGCGGCTAGTGTGGCAGATATGCTAGGTCAAGTAAAGGCTATGGAGCAATCTGTTCGGCCCTATTTGGGAAGTTCAATCGATATTAGAATATAGAGGTCTTAATATGGACCAATGCAGCTTATACCTCAAGACTTCTCAATGGAGAAGTCTTTTTTTATTGTAACTAAAAAGCTGTGTAGTTGTGGTAAAGGGAGAATCTCTTTTCCGCATACTCTAATGATTTAACATTATTTATCCGATAAATAAGTTAGAATATTATTATTGGGGGCGATTTGTGATGAATATCCATACATCGATCACTGGTACTAGCGGGCAGGCTGATCGCTTGGCATCAGGGAACAAATCAACAGAACCTACCATTACGAATATGCAGGGTACCGCAGCTCAGACTTCCATAAATTTATCTGCAATTACGAATATAGGTGAGCTAAAGCAGAGAGAACTGCGTGGTGAGCATTACACAGTAAGCGATGAACAAATAGTTAAAGCTATTGAACGGGCAATTAAGGCTGCTGAAGGAAAAACAACATCACTGGAATTTAATGTACACGAAAAGACTAAGATGATAGCCGTCAAAGTGTTGGACAGAGATTCCGGTCAAGTTATTCGCGAAATCCCTCCGGAAAAGACATTGGATTTTGTTGCAAAGCTCTGGGAGATGGCCGGTATATTAATTGACGAGAAGATATGAAGTATCACGTGGAAGGAGTGTAAGCTATGTCTATGCGTATCAGTGGTCTTGCATCCGGTATGAATACTGATGATATCATTAAGCAACTTATGAGTGCACAGCGGATTCCGATGGATAAGATGAAACAGAAGAAGCAGTTGCTTGAATGGAAACGTGATGATTACCGATCGATAAATAATAAAATTTTAGAATTTCGAAATGTAGCATTCGATATGAAATTACAATCGAGCTATTTAACGAAAAAGGTCACATCTTCACAGGAGAACATAGTCTCCGTAACAGCTAGTTCAGCTGCAAATGAAGGACAATATTCGATAAAAGTTGATCGATTGGCAAAGACTGCGGCATTCAACACGGGAGACTTGGCAGGTGATTCTGGTGATTCCAAAACTGTCGCTTCGTTGGGTTTAGTTGCAGATACACAATTGAAGATTAGTGGGGATAAAGGAACGGCTGCTATAGATGTGAAGATAACGAATACATTGGGTCAGCTGGTCACTGCGATTAATAATGAATCGTCCAAAACGGGAGTTAAAGTTACTTACGATTCCACGATGGATCGCTTGTTCTTTACATCTTCTAAAACGGGAGCATCCTCGAACATAAGTATGGAGCTCACGAATGGTGAGAACTTGAACTCCATTTTCAAAACTAGTGCTCTGGATGGTACTACTAGCTTTACATCAGAATCAGCTAAAATTAATGGTGGTTTAGTAGGAACAAAATCCTTTCAAATTAAGATGGACGGAAAAAATTATGACTATGATATAACAAGTTCAACAACAATTGGGCAGTTGGTTGATGAGATTAATGACAAGATGAAAGACGTAGGTGTGCAAGCCTACTTAAATGGAGAAGGGAAATTAGCCTTCTATAATAATGATGCGACGAAGCCATTATCATTTTCAGGGACAAACGGTCTGACTGCATCACTTGGATTAGTTTCACCTCAAACAAACAATCCGAAAATTGATGTTAAAGGTACAAGTGCACAGGTTCATGTTAACGGCGTTAAGGCAAAGTATGACTCTAATACTTTTTCCTTCGGAGGAATGACCTTTACTGCAACACAAACGAATGCAACAGCGGTTAATATATCTGTGACTCAAGATGTCGATAAAGTCGTTGAAACCGTTAAGAAATTTGTTGAGAAATATAACTCGCTTGTAGAAGAGGTTAATAAAGAATTGCTGGAAAAGAAAGAACGTGATTTCCAGCCGCTTACGGATGCTGAACGTGAAGAGTTAAGTGAAGACGAGATCAAGAAATGGGAAGAACGTGCCAGAAATGGAATGCTTGCAAACGACGGAATGTTGAAATCCGGTTTAAATTCACTCCGTCAAGTTTTTCTGGATTCGGTTAGCGGGCTACCAGAGGGACAATTACAAAACTTAGCCGATATCGGAATTTCAAACAGCAATATTACAGGTACTTCAATAACGGGTTCCTATGCGGACCGTGGTAAACTGTATATCGATGAAACAAAGCTTAAAAATGCTATCACAAATAATCCAGATGAAGTGATGGCTTTGTTTACGGCTGACGGGGCTACAGAGTCAAATGATGGCATCGCAACTCGTTTGCACAACAAGGTTGCAGAATTATTTAAACAAATCACGGATAAAGCAGGAACTTTAACAACGATTGAAACGAATTATTCAATGGGTATCGAAAGTAAGCGACTAGTCGATCAGATGGCTAATCTCACCAGGCGGTTAGAGAGAATGGAAACCCGCTACTACCAACAGTTCACTGCGATGGAAAAGTATATTAGTCAAATGAATTCCCAAAGCGCATGGCTAACACAGCAATTTAGCCTAGGAGGATAATAAATGCAATTACAACAATCGAACAAGTACCTTCAATCGACGGTTCAGACAACTACTCCGGCACAGCTTCTCATTATGTTAATTGACGGTGGAATTCGTTTTTGCCGTCAGGGTGTAGAAGCCATAAAGGAAAAAAGATACTCGGATGCGAATAAGTTCTTGTTGAAAACGCAGGACGTAATTAATGAATTCATTATTACGCTTGATCGGACATCTCCCATTGCTGAAAATTTGTTGCGATTATATGAATATTTCAATGCTAGGCTAGTTGAATCAAATATAAAAAAAGATGTGGTACCTGCCGAAGAGGTTCTAGGTCATCTCATTGAGCTGAAAGAAACATGGTTTCAAGCTGCCAAACAATACAATCAGTTAGCAGGACAAGCGAATGGAAGCACTTTTAAACCAACTCAATCAACTGTCGTCTGAGTTGATCGCGCGACTGGATAACAGCAAGCTTGAGGATATGGAGCGCTACATGCAGGAAAGAGAGATGTTATTTGCTGAACTGCAGCAATTACCACCTGTTCGCGAGCATGACACAGATACACGCGCTTTAGTCTTGCGTATAACAGAAATGGATGCCGTTATTAAAGGCAGAATGACGGTGCTGCGCAATGAGGCTAATCACGAGATCAACAAGATCAATATAGGCAAGCAATCAAAATCGAAGTATGATTCAGGCTCATACGGCGATGACAGTTTGTTTTTTGACACGAAACGATAAAATTTTACTAAAGCAAAGCATAATGGGCCACCTGCGGGTGGCTTTTTTGGATTAAAAATAACTAAAGTATCATCTCACCCCTAAATCGACATACGATGATTCGACACGATCCGCCAAGCCGTAAACCCTTGTCCCGTCTTGAATGAATTCGCTTACAACAAATTGTTTGACAATTCCGTGAAGTGGGTGTTATAGTCAAATTGTGGGTTATACGAAGCGATGCCTCACAGTATTTGAAGATGAAGGGAATGTTTGCACATGCAAGGTAAAGTGAAATGGTTTAACGCAGAGAAGGGTTATGGATTTATCGAGACTGATCAAGGCGGCGACGTATTCGTTCATTTCTCCGCGATCCAAACCGATGGTTTCAAAACGCTCGAAGAAGGTCAATCGGTTGAATTCGATATTGTTGAAGGCGCTCGTGGCCCACAAGCTGCTAACGTAGTCAAACTGTAATTATTGGCTGATCCAGCCACCCTATATAGGGATCATATTAGATTCGACTTACACCCAGCTCCGGACTTCCGGAGCTTTTTTCTTTGTTTTTTTTCATGGAAATTCCCCTCTCTCAAACCTCCTAGTACTATAGTACTCTTTTGTTTGAAAATTCAAAATAAACTAAAAACAATTTTACTCCGCCCACTGACATATGATATAATAAGCGCATGTAAAGGAGGAGTTCCACATGAATTACAACATTCGAGGTCAACACTTTCAAGTGACAGACGCATTGAGAGACTACGTCGAAAAGAAACTCAGCCGGCTGGACAAGTATTTTGAATCTCCAGTCGCCTCCGAAACAAATGTAACGTTATCCGTTACGAAAGGCAAACATACTGTAGAGGTAACCATTCCGCTCCCTGGCGTCATGCTTAGAGCCGAGGAGAAGAGCGAGGATATGTACGCTTCCATCGATGTGGTTGTGGACAAACTCGAACGACAAATTCGCAAACATAAAACGAAGGTCAACCGTAAATTCCGCCAAGGCAGCGGCGTTCGCGCCTTGTTCACGGATGAAGGCTCAGCGGTTGGCGTCATTGAAGAGGAAGATGAGCTGGAGCTTGTACGTACAAAGCGCTTCGCCTTGAAGCCGATGGACGTGGAGGAAGCGATTTTGCAAATGAATATGATAGGACATAGCTTTTTCGTATTTGCGAACATCGACAACAAAGAAGTAAGCGTTGTCTATAAGCGCAGCGACGGGAAATATGGATTAATTGAACAAGGCTAACCGCAATCATTACTTAATTCAGAGAGCCTTCTCTCCTTAATTTGGAGGGGGGCTTTTTCATTTACCCGGGTCCTCGTTGCGGCAAACTCGACAAACTGATACAATTTAATGCATTGAGGCGTCATTACGAAAGGGGAACATTATGCTCGGACTAGTGAAAAAGATATTCGGTGATCCAAACGAGCGCGAAGTAAAACGGCTCCAGCGGACGGTAGATGAAATAAATGCAATGGAATCAAAATTTACGGGATTATCTGATGAGGCGCTTCGCGCCAAAACGGATGAGTTTAAAGCAAGAATCGAAAAAGGCGAGACGATAGACAAGCTGCTTCCGGAAGCATTTGCAACGGTGAGAGAAGCATCGAAGCGTACGCTTGGCATGCGTCATTTTGATGTACAGCTGATGGGCGGCATGGTCCTCCACGAAGGCAAGATCGCCGAGATGAGAACGGGTGAAGGGAAGACACTCGTTGCAACGCTGCCGGTCTATTTGAACGCATTGCTTGGCAAAGGCGTGCATGTCGTTACGGTCAACAATTACTTGGCGCAGCGTGACAGCGAGCTGATGGGACAGCTGTACGGCTTCCTTGGCATGACCGTGGGCTGTAACCTGCATGGTCTATCCCATGATGAGAAGCAGGCTGCTTATGCCTGTGATATTACGTATGGTACGAATAATGAGTTTGGCTTCGACTACTTGCGTGATAATATGGTGCTTTACAAGGAACAAATGGTTCAGCGTCCGCTGCAATTCGCGATTATCGATGAGGTGGACTCCATTCTGGTCGATGAGGCGCGGACTCCGCTCATTATTTCCGGGCAAGCTGCGAAGTCGACGGAGCTGTATTTTGCTGCGGATCGTTTTATCAGCCGTATGAAGCCGGAAGAGGATTTCACGATTGATATCAAGCTGCGCAGCGTTATGCTGACAGAAGCAGGCGTGGAGAAAGCGGAGAAGGCGTTCCACATCGAGAATTTGTTTGATCATGCGAATGTGCTGCTTAACCATCATATTCAGCAAGCGCTGAAAGCTAACTTTATTATGAAACGCGATGTCGATTATGTGGTTGAGGATGACGAGGTCGTCATTGTCGACGAGTTTACCGGACGTCTCATGTCTGGACGCCGCTACAGCGACGGCTTGCACCAAGCGATTGAAGCGAAGGAGCAGCTGAAGGTTCAGAATGAGAGCATGACGCTCGCGACGATTACCTTCCAGAACTACTTCCGTATGTACCGCAAGCTGGCGGGTATGACCGGTACGGCAAAGACGGAGGAAGAAGAGTTCAAGCGGATCTATGGACTGGACGTTATTCAAGTGCCAACGAATCGTTCGATGATTCGTCAGGATATCGCGGATGTCGTCTATAAAACCGAAAGCGGCAAGTTTAAAGCGGTAGTGGAAGAAATCGTGCAGCGCCACAGCAAAAATCAACCGGTGCTCGTCGGTACGATTTCGATCGAAAATTCCGAGAAGCTTTCCGATATGCTGAAGCGCAAAGGGGTTCCGCATAAGGTATTGAATGCAAAGTTCCATGCCGAAGAAGCGGAAATCATCTCACGCGCAGGTCAAGCGGGATCGGTTACGATCGCGACGAACATGGCTGGGCGCGGTACGGATATTTTGCTGGGCGATACGGTTGCCGATATCGGCGGCTTGCATATTATCGGTACGGAGCGGCATGAGAGCCGACGGATTGATAATCAGCTTCGCGGTCGTGCCGGCCGTCAAGGCGATCCGGGCTCCTCGCAGTTTTATTTGTCGCTTGAGGATGAGCTAATGCGCCGCTTCGGTTCAGAGAATATTATGGGTATGATGGATCGGCTTGGCCTGGATGAGGATCAGCCTATCGAGAGCCGTATGATTTCACGGGCGATCGAGTCCGCACAGAAGCGCGTTGAGGGTAATAACTTCGACATTCGGAAGGTCGTCCTTCAATATGATGATGTGATGAACCAGCAGCGTGAGGTTATCTATAAGCAGCGCCGCGACATTCTTGGCTCGGAAAATATTCGCCAAGAGGTTATGGAGATGATCAAGCCGGTTATTGACCGAATTGTCGAAGCGCATTGCTCCGAGGATATTCCGGAGGAGTGGGATCTGCAGGCTGTCGTCGATTATGCGCATGCGACCTTCCTTCCAGAAGGGTCGCTGACGAAGGATGAGCTATGGGGCAAGGAAAAGGAAGAAATCATCGACTACCTTAACAATAAAGTCATTGGTTATTATGATGAGCGCGAGGCAGAGCTTGGGCCTGAAACGATGCGCGAGTTCGAGAAGGTCGTTGTGCTTCGGGCCGTAGACAGCAAGTGGATGGATCATATCGATGCGATGGATCAGCTTCGTCAAGGTATTCATTTGCGCGCTTACGGCGGTACTGACCCGCTGCGCGAATATCAATTTGAAGGCTTCGAAATGTTCAAGGAAATGATCGAGAATATTCAAGAGGAAGTTACGAAATATATTATGAAGGCGCGAGTCGAGAGCAACCTGGAGCGTCAAGAGGTGGCTCAAGGACAAACGACCACAACTAGCGGCGGCGGAGAAGCGCAGGAGAAACGTCCTGTGAAGCGCGATGAGCGCGTGGGCCGTAACGATGCTTGTCCATGCGGCAGCGGCAAGAAGTATAAGCAATGCCACGGCAAGTAAGGAGCAGTTCTTGCTGAGAGAGCATACGGTAATGAGAAGAATGACTATTTTGAGGTGAAGCGAACGCTATGATAGACATAACAGTGAAACAGGACCTGCGTGAAATGGCGAAGCGTCTCCAAGAACTCAGGGGGTCTCTTTGACTTAGATCTGAAGCAGGAGATCATTGCGAATTTTGAAGAGAAGATGACATTTCCTGATTTTTGGGACGATAATGAGAAAGCGCAAAGCGTTATTTCCGAGCTCAATGCGGTGAAGTCGGTTGTCGAGCATTACGACCGGCTGAACAACGAGCAGGAGGAGCTGCAGATGATGCTGGAGCTTGCGGAAGAGGAAAGCGATGAGTCGCTGGCAGCGGATGTTGTCAGCGGCGTTCAGGCGCTAATGAGCAAAGTTAGTGATTTTGAGCTTCAGCTGCTGCTCAATCAGCCTTATGACAAATTGAACGCCATTTTGGAGCTGCATCCGGGTGCAGGCGGCACCGAATCCCAGGATTGGGGCTTGATGCTGTACCGTATGTATACGCGCTGGGCGGAGAAGAGGGGCTTTAAGGTCGAGCTGCTCGATTATTTGCCGGGCGATGAGGCGGGTATCAAGAGCGTGACGATTTTGGTGAAAGGTTTCAATGCCTATGGTTATCTGAAAGCGGAGAAAGGCGTTCATAGGCTTGTGCGCATATCTCCATTCGACTCCGCGGGTCGTCGCCATACCTCATTTGCCTCATGCGATGTGATGCCGGAAATCGATGATGATATCGAGATCGAGATCAGATCCGAGGATTTGAAGGTGGATACGTACCGGGCCAGCGGAGCGGGCGGACAGCACGTGAATAAGACGGAGTCGGCGATTCGTATTACGCATATCCCATCGGGAATCGTTGTTGCTTGTCAGCAGGAGCGTTCGCAAATTCAGAACCGCGAGCGGGCGATGAAGATGCTCCGGTCGAAGCTGTATGAGCGGAAGATTGAAGAGCAGATGAAGCACCTTGCGGAAATTCGCGGCGAGCAATCCGACATTGCTTGGGGCAGCCAAATACGCTCCTACGTCTTCCATCCTTACAGCATGGTCAAGGATCACCGCACATCGGTGGAAACCGGCAATATCGGCGCGGTAATGGACGGAGATATCGATGCGTTTATCGATGGTTATTTGCGCCATCAGATTCGGCATGATTAATCAGTAAGTGACCAGTGAGTGACTGTTGATGAATAGCTTTGATGAAGAGTTCTTACACTGCCTAGGTGTGGAACTCTTCTTTTTGCGAATAGAGTAAATCGAGCTGGCACAGGCGAAGGAGATAGGATCGATGAAGGAAACACCGGAAAGAAGGAGAAAAGGCGGACGCAGGCTCAGTCCGCGGGCACTGTCCATTTGGAGTGTCGTTCAATTGCTGATCGGTTCTGTTATTGTTGCGATTAGCTTCAATATGTTTATGGTGCCAAATGGCATAGCCTCGGGAGGCGTGTCAGGCGTGTCTATTCTGGTGCAGCGCTTAACCGGACTTACGCCCGCGCTTACACAATGGGCCATCAATATTCCTCTTTTTCTAGCTGGACTATGGCTGCTCGGTAGACGCTTCGCCCTCAAAACGGCATTAGGCTCCATTCTGCTGCCGTTATTTGTGCTGCTGACGGATGGCTGGCCTTCACCGACCGATAATCCGCTGCTTGCCGCCATTTACGGCGGGATTGGCGTTGGTCTGGGGCTGGGTCTTGTGTTTCGCGGCGGCGGCTCCACGGGCGGCGTCGATCTGGCGGCGCAGATTTTGCACCGGTATACCGGTCTTCCGCTTAGCTTGGCTGTGGTTTGCTTTGACGGGCTGGTCATTGCTGCAGCCGGGTTCATCATTTCACCGGAAATTGCGCTGTATGCGCTTATCGGGCTGTTCGTCACGAGCAAGACGATCGACTTTGTGCAAAGCGGCCTTCAGCTGTCCAAGGTTGCCTTTATTATTAGCGATCATTCCGAGACTGTGGCCTCGGCCATATTACATGATCTTGACCGGGGCCTTACCAGATTGGACGGGCATGGCGGGTATACGGGCGCGGGACGGACGGTGCTTATGGTGGTCGTCGGGCAGAACGAGGTGGCGAAGCTGAAGCAGCTTGTGCGTGCGATTGATCCGGGTGCTTTTGTCATCATAAGCAATACGGCGGAGGTGCTTGGGCAAGGATTTAAGCTGGAGAGCTGAATGGTTTTCTTCCAAAAAAGAACGTCAAAAGTGCGTTGTATTATTATGAATTCGATTGTATAATAATACGGAACATTACGCATATTTCCATCAACTGCCGAATGCTGTACAATAATAAGTTGAAGATGTTGACAACCTTTCCACTGACGGAAAGAGCAATAGATGGAGCTGCAGCAGGCTTGCCAATGATTTTTGGGGGCGCCATGCAGCGTCCAGCATCGGGGAGAGATTATGATGAGTACAAAGGTGAAAATTGCGATAATCGGATCGACAGGCTACGGCGGCGTAGAGCTTATCCGATTGCTGGCTTCCCATCCACTGGCGGAGGTGACCTCGGTCATTTCATCCTCCAGCGCTGGAACGCCAATTACGGAAGGATATCCTCATTTAATTAGCATTCGTGAGGAGCTGCTGGACGATGTTGAGCCTGCGGCGATTAAGGAGAAGGCGGATGTCGTATTTCTGGCGACTCCGGCGGGCGTGGCATCCAAGCTTGTGCCGCAGCTGCTGGAGGCGGGACTCAAGATTGTTGATTTATCTGGTGATTTCCGCTTGAAATCAACGGAGCTCTACGAGCAGTGGTATAAAAAGCCTGCTGCGGATCAAGCTTATTTGCAGCAAGCGGTATTCGGCCTCGCAGAAATTTATGGACATCAGGTGCTTAACGCGCCTTTTATTTCGAATCCGGGCTGTTATCCTACGGCTACGCTGCTTGGTCTTCTCCCTGCGGTGAAGGAAGGCTGGATAGACCCTTCGACGATTATTATCGACGCGAAATCAGGTGTCTCCGGTGCGGGACGCGGTGCTTCACTTGGTACTCATTACTCTGAACTGAATGAGAATTTCAAAGCTTATAAGCTTAACCAGCACCAGCATATTCCAGAAATTGAAATGGTATTGTCTGACGCTGCCGGGGAGCCGGTCGTAACGACCTTTACGACGCATCTTGTTCCGATGACACGCGGGATTATGTCAACGATGTATGCGAGCGTTCAGGGTGAACGGAGCACTAACGATTTTATCGAGCTGTACCGCTCCTATTATGAAGGCCGCAAGTTCGTGCGGGTCAGACCGGAAGGCCAGTGGCCGGCTACGAAGGAAGTTTGGGGCTCGAACTATTGCGATATCGGCTTTGCGGTCGATAAGCGCACAGGCCGGGTAACGATCGTGTCGGTTATTGATAACCTTGTGAAGGGCGCGGCCGGCCAAGCGATCCAAAACCTGAATCTAATGATGGGCTGGGATGAGACGCTCGGTCTGCAGTTCGTTCCGGTTTATCCTTAAATAAAATAGACTCATACATGCGAAGGAGAATCGATTCTACCATGGGACAGGGGAATACGGAATCATTGTTCTCGGTCGTCGCAGACGGCTCGATAACGACGCCTAAGGGCTTCAAGGCTGGAGGACTGCATTGCGGCCTCAAAAAAACAACGCGCCACGATCTTGGCGCAATCGTCTGTGAGGTGCCGGCAGCGGCGGCGGGCGTGTATACGACGAATGTGTTTCAAGCGGCGCCGCTGCAGGTTACGCGCGAGAGCATCGGGGAAGGCGGCATGCTGCGCGCGGTGCTCGTGAACAGCGGCAATGCGAATGCAGTCACAGGGAAGCAGGGCGAGGCTGATGCATACGAGATGCGCGCCCGCTTCGCAGAATCGATTGGCGTAGCGGCTGCGGATGTGGCGGTTGCGTCGACAGGCGTTATTGGCGAGCTGCTGAAGATGGATAAGGTGCGCAGCGGGATTGACGGCCTGCCGGAGACGCTGCAAGGCAATCGCGCAGGCGCTGACGATTTCTGCCAAGCAATTCTAACAACGGATCTTGTCCAAAAAATGATATGTGTAGAGCTTGAGCTCGACGGTCAGCGCGTCCATGTGGCGGGTGCGGCCAAAGGCTCCGGCATGATTCACCCGAATATGGCTACGATGCTCGGCTTTGTCACGACGGATGCCGCAATCGGCAGCGAGGCGCTGCAGCAAGTGCTGCGCCAGGCGACAGACATGACTTTTAATATGATTACGGTGGATGGCGACACGAGCACAAATGATATGCTCGTAGCGATGGCCAGCGGTCTTGCGGGGAATAAAGAGCTAACGCCGCAGCACGAGGGCTGGGCAGCATTCGCAGCGGCGATACGTCATGTGTGCGAGGCGCTCGCGAAGGCGATCGCGCGCGATGGCGAGGGAGCCACGAAGCTCGTTGAGGTACAGGTGAACGGAGCGGTCAGCGATGACTCGGCGCAGGCCATCGCGAAGACGGTTATCGGATCCTCGCTTGTCAAATCCGCGGTATTCGGCGCTGACGCGAACTGGGGCCGTATTATTGCGGCAGTCGGCCGCGCGGGTCAGCCGGTTAATCCGGAGACAGTCGATATCCGCCTGGGTGATATTTTGACACTAGAGCAATCCCGTCCGGTCGTATTTGACGAAGAGGTTGCTTTGGAATATTTGAAGGGCGATACCGTTGTCATTCGCGTTGATCTTCATAACGGCGATGGCAAGGCAACGGCTTGGGGCTGTGATTTAACGTACGATTACGTTCGCATTAACGCGGCATATCGCACGTAATCAAAGTGGATGCTGGAGGTTATGGAATAGTGACGGAGCAACGGTTTGTAATGAAATGCGGAGGCAGCACGCTGGCGGCGCTTCCGAATAGCTTTTTTGATGAGCTGCGCGAGCTGCAGGCGGCAGGCGTGCGTCCGGTTATCGTGCACGGCGGCGGTCCGGCGATTTCGGAGACGCTCAGCAAGCTTGGCATTGAAACGGAATTTGTGAACGGCCTCCGCAAGACGAACGACGCTGTGCTGGATGTCGTGGAAATGGTGCTTGCTGGCCGCATCAACAAAGAAATCGTACGCAAAATTCAAACGAACGGCGCGAAAGCGCTCGGACTCTCGGGTGTGGACGGCATGCTCATTCAGGCTCAGCCAGTGAGCAATTCGGATGAAATTGGCTTTGTCGGAGACGTGACCGATGTTAATGCTGCGATCATTGAGGGCGTCATGGGAATGGGCTATATTCCGGTCGTAGCGCCGATCGGGATAGACGCTGAGGGGCAGCGCTACAATATTAATGCGGATACGGCTGCCGGAGCGGTTGCGTCCCACCTTGGCGTGGAGCGGATGATTGTGGTGACGGATGTTCCGGGCATTTTGAAAACGGTCGATGGTGTAAAGCAGGTACTGCCTGTTGCGACGGTTGAGGATATCGAAGCGATGATCACGAGCGGGGAAATCTATGGCGGTATGATTCCTAAAGTGCGAGCGGCCATTCAATGCATTCAAGGACGCGTTCGCGAGGTCGTGATCGTCAGCGGCGAGGAGCCAGGCGTGCTGACGAGGGCGGTACGCGAGGGCGGCGTAGGTACGCGCATCGTGCAAACCAACGAAGGGCAGGTGTAAGGAAATGAGCGAGACACAAACGGCAACTGCAGCGAATCAGTCGTTGTTCCCGACTTATGCCAGATATCCGATCGCACTCGTAAAGGGTGAAGGCAGCTGGCTATGGGATGATCAGGGAAACAAATATCTTGATTTTATGAGCGGTATTGCGGTTACGAACCTAGGGCATGCGCCTAAGCAAATTAAAGAAGCCCTAATTAAGCAGTTGGATGAGCTATGGCATGTATCTAATTTATTTCATATCCCGAACCAAGCGGAGGCAGCTAAGCTTATTACCGACAACAGCTGCGCCGATGCAGTGTTTTTCTGCAACTCGGGCGCGGAAGCGAACGAAGCGGCGATGAAGCTTGCTCGCCGTTATAACCAGAAGGTGCTCAACAATGGACGTTATGAAATCATTACATTCGAACAATCATTCCACGGACGTACGCTGGCTACACTTACCGCAACGGGCCAAGCGAAGGTGAAGGAAGGCTTTGCTCCATTGCCCGAAGGCTTTCGAACGATTCCGTTCAATGATCTCGAAGCGCTGGAAGCAGCTGTGACCGATAAGACAGCGGCCATTATGCTTGAGATGGTGCAGGCCGAAGGCGGTATTTATCCAGTGGATCCGGCTTACATACAAGGAGTCGCCGCTATATGTGAAAAGCATGGCATCCTGCTTATTGCCGATGAGATTCAGACGGGTATGGGTCGTACGGGCAAGCTGTTTGCATACGAGCATTACGGCATCGAGCCTGACATCTTTACGATGGCGAAGGGTCTCGGAAGCGGCTTCCCTGTTGGTGCAATGGCGGCGAAGGAAAAGCTGCGCGAAGGCTTTACGGCAGGCACGCATGGCTCGACATTCGGCGGAACGCCCATTGCAACGGCGGTCGTAAAAGCGACGCTGGAGACGATAGTAGGCGAGGGGTTGTCCGGGCAAGCGGCGAAGAAAGGCGAATATTTAGTGACGCAGCTTCGCGAGAAGCTGGCGGGGAATGATTTTGTGCGGGAGGTTCGGGGACTTGGCCTGCTCGTGGGCATCGAATGCGCGGAGCCGATTGCGGCGATTTTGAACGAGGCGCAGGAGCGCGGCTTGATCGTCATCTCAGCGGGGCCAAACGTCATTCGTTTATTACCGAATTTGCTCGTCACTGAGGAAGAGATTGATACGGCGGTTACAATCCTGGCAGAGCTGCTGGAAGCGAAACGGTCTGCAGTATAAATAGGGCTTTATCTGAAGGAGGGCTTTACTATGCAAGTAACAGTGAAAGAGGAATTAGCGCAAAGCTTGAAGGGACGCGATTTTCTAATGCTGGTCGATTTCAAGCCGGAGGAAATCCGCTACTTGATCGACCTGGCTATCGAGTTGAAGCAAAAGCAAAAAGCGGGCGAGGTCCATCATATTCTGAAGGGCAAAACGCTTGGCATGATTTTCGAAAAATCATCCACGCGCACGCGTGTTTCGTTCGAGGTAGGCATGTACCAGCTTGGAGGGCAAGGCTTGTTCCTCAGCGGCAATGATCTTCAGATTGGCCGCGGCGAGACGATCTGGGATACGGCGCAGACGCTGTCGCGTTACCTGGACGGCATCATGATCCGTACCTTCGCGCACCGCAAAGTTGTCGAATTGGCCCGCGGAGCAACGATTCCAGTTATTAACGGCTTGACTGATCTGTCGCACCCATGCCAAGCGCTTGCGGACTACCAGACGATTTTGGAGCATAAGGGACGTCTGGAAGGGCTGAAAATCGCCTATGTCGGCGACGGCAATAACATGGTGCATTCCCTTATGATGGGCGCTGCCAAGCTTGGACTGAATATGTCGGTTGCAACGCCGGAGGGCTATGAGCCGGATGAGGACATCGTGCAGCAGACGAAGGACCATGCAGCGGAAACCGGGTCGCAAATCGTCGTTTGCCGTGATCCGAAGGAAGCAATCGCGGATGCGGATATCGTGTATACGGATGTATGGGCGAGCATGGGCCAAGAAGCGGAGCAGAAGGAGCGCGAGATCGCTTTTGCCGCTTACCAGGTGAACGAGGAATTGATGAAATATGCGAAGAAGGACTATCTGTTCATGCACTGCCTGCCTGCGCATCGCGGCGAGGAAGTGAGCGAAGGGGTCATCGACGGCGATCAATCGATTATTTTTGACCAGGCCGAGAACCGTCTTCATGCACAGAAAGCGATTATGGCTGCCATTATGTCTTAATTCTTTGCAAGATGTATACAAATTTCAAATATCATTCGAAGGGAAGTTATAAACGATCATGGCAAAAGAAAAAATCGTACTCGCCTACTCAGGCGGCTTGGATACCTCGGTTATCCTCAAATGGCTGAAAGAAACCTATGACGCAGAAATCATCGCTTTTACAGCGGATATCGGACAGAAGGATGAGCTTGACGGTCTGGAGGCGAAGGCGCTTGCGACAGGCGCATCCAAAGTATATATCGATGATCTGCGCGACGAGTTCGCGAAGGACTTCATCTACCCGATGTTCCAAGCAGGCACGCTGTATGAAGGCCAATATTTGCTCGGCACATCGATCGCTCGTCCATTAATCGCGAAGCGCATGGTCGATATCGCGCGCGCGGAAGGCGCTACAGCAATCGCGCACGGCGCAACGGGCAAAGGAAATGACCAAGTTCGCTTCGAGCTGACAGCCGCTGCTCTAGCGCCTGAGATCGGCGTGATCGCGCCTTGGCGTCTGGAAGCGTTCCGTGAGCAATTCCCGGGCCGCGCCGAAATGATCGCTTATGCGGAGAAGCATGGCATTCCGGTAACAGCATCCGCAGCGAAGCCTTATTCGACCGACCGCAATCTGCTGCACATCAGCTTTGAGAGCGGCATGCTCGAGGATCCATGGTTCGATCCTAGCTCTGAGGAGAACGAGGACATGTATGTGCTGAGCGTATCGCCTGAGAGAGCGCCGGACAAAGCAGAATATGTCGAGCTTACTTTTGAGCAAGGCAACTGCACGGCGGTCAACGGCAAGGAGCTTAGCCCGCTAGAAGTGATGGAAACGCTGAATGAGCTTGGCGGCAAGCACGGCATCGGCCGCGTGGACATGGTAGAGAACCGTTTTGTCGGCATGAAGAGCCGCGGCGTGTACGAGACCCCGGGTGGTACGATTCTGTTCACCGCGCACCGCAAAATGGAGTCCTTGACGATGGACCGCGAGGTTATGCATCTTCGTGACTCCTTGATCGCTAAATACAGCCAGCTTGTGTATAACGGCTTCTGGTTCGCGCCGGAGCGTCTTGCCCTGCAAGCACTCGTTGATGAGTCGCAAAAGAACGTAAGCGGAGTTGTTCGTTTGAAGCTGTACAAAGGAAACGTGATCGGCGCAGGCGTGAAGAGCCCTGTCAGCTTGTATAATCCTGACATTGCGACGATGGAAGCAGATCCATCGCAGGCTTATGATCAGGGCGACGCAACAGGCTTCATCCGTCTTAATGCTTTGCGTCTGAAGGTGTCATCCGCAGTAACGAACAAGTAAGCTTGACAAGGGAGTGTAACGAACCAGTGAGTAAACTATGGGGCGGTCGTTTTACGAAAAAAACGGACCAATTGGTAGAGGAATACACAGCTTCAATTATGTTCGACAAGGAGCTGGCTGAAGAAGATATTCAGGGCAGTCTTGCTCACGTCACGATGCTCGGCAAGCAGGGTATTCTGCCTGCTGACGACGTAGAGCAAATCAAGGACGGTCTGCACCGCGTCCTTCAGCGCATCAAGCGGGACGACATTGAATTTTCCATTGGCGACGAAGATATCCATATGAACATTGAGAAGACGCTGATTGATGATGTCGGATCCGTCGGCGGCAAGCTGCATACCGGCCGCAGCCGCAACGACCAAGTGGCGACGGATATGCATTTGTGGCTTCGCAAGCGTGTCGTCGAGTTCGTGGACATGCTGCACAAGCTGCAGTCGGCGCTGGTTGAGCAAGCAAAGGATAATCTGGATACCATTGTTCCGGGCTATACGCACTTGCAGCGCGCGCAGCCGATCTTGTTCGCGCATCATCTCATGGCGTATGTCTCGATGTTCGGACGCGATATCGAGCGTCTTCAAGACAGCTATAAGCGTATTAACGTGCTGCCGCTCGGAGCAGGCGCTTTGGCGGGAACGACGTTCCCTATTGACCGCCACTTCGTTGCAAGCCAGCTGAAGTTCGACCGCGTATACGAGAATAGCCTTGATGCGGTAAGCGATCGCGACTTCATCCTTGAGTTTCTATCGGATGCTTCGATTATTATGATGCATATGTCGCGCTTAAGCGAAGAGCTTATTATGTGGTCGAGCACGGAGTTTCATTTTGTCGAGCTGGACGATGCATTCTGCACAGGCAGCAGCATCATGCCGCAGAAGAAAAATCCGGACGTTCCTGAACTTGTCCGCGGCAAAACCGGCCGCGTTTACGGCAACCTCGTAGGCCTGCTGACTGTACTGAAGTCGCTTCCGCTCGCCTATAACAAGGATATGCAGGAAGACAAGGAAGGCATGTTCGACACCGTGAAGACGCTGCAGGGCGCGCTTCAGCTGTTCGCGCCGATGATCGCCACAATGAAGGTGAACAAGGAGCGGATGCGCCAAGCGGTCAACCAGGATTTCTCGAATGCAACGGACATTGCGGACTTCCTTGTGAACAAGGGCCTTCCATTCCGCCAAGCGCATGAGGTAATCGGCAAAACGGTATTGTACTGCATTGAGCAGAACAAGTACCTGCTCGATCTGACGCTTGAGGAATTCAAGCAATTCTCGACGCTGTTCGACGACCGCATCTATGCTGTCCTTCAGCCTGAGCAGGTCGTCAATGCGCGCAACGTATACGGCGGTACCGCAAAATCGCAGGTACAGGACGCGATCGGCCGCGCCGATGCGGCATTGTCCGAAACGGCGGCTTGGGTAACGGAGTATCTAGAGCGCAGCAGATAGCGCGCAAAGTAAAAGGAGCTCAGCAGCAGCCATGGAAGGCCGCATGCTGAGCTGTTTTTTTGTTCGCGAAACGAGCATTCTGAGCATTGCTTAGGGTACGTCAGACCTTACAGCCCATCCTCCACAATCTGCTCAGACGGAGGAGGCTCAGGCGTGGCCGTTGGTCCGCCCGTCATTTTGCCGACTTCTATCATGGTTGGCTGAGCCTTGTACGTGTCGCGTGACACCCGTTCTCTCGATACAACCTCGCCGTCCCGCACTAGCGAGCGGTATGTCTCGACAACATAGCCCTGCTTTCCGTTCTCTCGAGTGACCTTTTGTCCCGGGGACAGCTTGTCGCTAACCGTTTCCTGCACGCCGGGCTCGATCGTTTTGAGCGTAATGGACTCAATGTCGTAACGATCATTTTCATTCATCGTGCCGAATAGCTTGACGGTCAGCACGCGATCCTTCACCTCGGTGCGAATGATCATATGCTTGCCAGTCGTATTGCGAAAACGGAAATTGATCGCGCCGCCTGCATAAGTAGCGTCCTGCCCGAGCGGCAAATAAGCGACAGGCAGAGAGTGGTTGCGCCGCTCCACAATTTCCAGGCCTGCGCGCAGTGCAGCGTTGTACAGTGTGCTCGACACCTGACAGATGCCGCCTCCAATGCCCGGCACCAGTCTCCCGTTCAATATGACCGGAGCCTCGCGGTACTCATAAAGCTCCTCTGCGCGGGCGATAAGCTTGCCAAAGTCGAATACCTCATCCGGCGCAAGATGCCAATTCTGAAGCGCTTCAGCTGTAACGGCAACATTATGCGCGCGTCCCTCCGCACTGGTACGAAATTCAGTTGAGAACGCCATGATTTTTCGTTCGATGCCCTCGTCCTTCAGTTTATCCAGCGTCACCTCGGGATGGATGACTGTTATCGGCAGCTCGGCTTCCCATGCCTTCGTGAACACTGCTTCCAGCTGCTTCTCATCAAGCAGGACCCAGTTCCGAGCCTCATCCTGCAGCTTCCTTGTATCAAGCCGATAAGCATCCATATGAGGCTCATATACCACTTCATCTTTATCTGAAATGACGCGCGACGCATTTTTCACTTCGCTTTTCTCGATCCAGCTCCATTGCTTCCGTATAGCCGCATCGAACAAATCTGGATTCCAGCTTTGCTTCAGCGGATACGTGCGTTCGAATTGATAACGATAAACCGCGCGCTCCCAAATGTCTCCTTCACGAAGCTGTAATAATGCAGCTCGCGCCTCCTCAAATTCAGCCTTGTAGCCCAGCTCTTCCACCGTCCAGCTTTTGCTGTCATTCGTCACGCTATTTCCATGAATCGTAATAGTACGCTTCAGCAGCGACTGCCGGGCCTGCGCAAGCCGCTCCACAGCATCGTCAATATCCAATCCACCAATGGGGATGCCTCCGGCTATTACCTCTTCGGGAACCGTTTTCTGAAGCGCATAGCTCCATACGAAGCCCCAGCCGACAGCTGCAACAAGTATGAGCGAAGCCATGATGATCAGCCCGATATGTACCCGTTTTAAAATGCTCGATCACTCCTTTCCATGCAATCACAAAAACAGTTCTATATGTATATGCGATGTGGATGACAATGTTGTCTCCGTCTCTACCGGAGCTTCATTCGACAGATTAAATGAGATTTGTGAAAAATGAGGAATACAAGCTTCTTATGAAGGAATTCAGCGCAACCTGTCGAAATAATATTATTGACTATTAACAGGATGTGATAATGTGATTGAAATGCAAGACATCTGGAAAACGTACACCGACGGCACGCATGCCCTGCGTGGTGTATCTGTTCGTATAGATCGTAATGAATTCGTATATTTGGTAGGCCCGTCAGGTGCGGGCAAGTCTACGTTCATGAAACTGATTTATCGCGAGGAAGTGCCCACCAAAGGACAAATTTCAGTCAACGGATTTAACATCGGCAAACTGAGGCCGCGCAAAATCCCGTTTGTTCGCCGTAATATCGGCGTAATCTTTCAAGATTTCAGACTGCTGCCGAAGCTGACCATTTATGAAAATGTCGC
Source organism: Paenibacillus praedii (assembly GCF_049725345.1). Lineage (NCBI taxonomy): Bacteria > Bacillati > Bacillota > Bacilli > Caryophanales > Paenibacillaceae > Paenibacillus > Paenibacillus praedii. The sequence goes on from NZ_JBMWAM010000004.1 coordinate 204,259, forward strand.
CTTCGCCATGGAGGTTATCGAGGCGCCGCGCCGCCTCATCAAGAGGCGCACGATGGAGGTGCTGGAGCTAGTCGGCTTGAAGCACAAGCATGCCAGTCTGCCAGCCCAGTTGTCCGGCGGCGAGCAGCAGCGGGTATCGATCGCTCGTGCGATTGTGAACAATCCCTCGGTCATCGTCGCGGACGAGCCTACGGGCAACCTGGATCCGGAAACCTCGCTCGGCATCATGAATTTGCTCGAGGAAATTAACTTCCGGGGCGCCACGATTGTCATGGCAACGCATAACCGAGATATCGTGAACTCCATGCGTAAGCGCGTGATTGCAATTGAGGACGGCAATATCGTTCGTGATGAGGCAAGAGGGGAGTATGGCTATGAAATTTAGCACGTTACTCCGGCATTTTCGTGAAGGCTTCAAAAACATTATTCGAAATGGCTGGATGTCTTTTGCTTCGATGAGCTCGATATTTGTCTCGCTGTTTATATTAGGCGTATTTGTACTGCTGGCGCTCAATTTGAATCATATGGCGGGGCAAATTGAAAGTCAGGTGCAGATTCGAGTGTATCTCGAGCTTAATGTGGATCAGGCCAAGATGACGGAGCTGCAAAATAAGATCGGCAATCTGACCGAGGTCAGCAAGGTCACGTTCGTGTCCAAGGAAGAGGGACTGGAGCTGCTTCGTAAAAATTTAGGCGAGGAAAATAAAGATCTGCTTGCCGGCTACGAGAATGAGAAAAATCCGCTTCCTGATTCTTTTACGGTTGAGGTATATGATCCGCAAGCTGTAGGAACAGCGGCCCAGCAGATCGAGGCCATTAACCAAGCGGATGAGCTGAAGCCGATAAACAAAATCAATTATGGACAAGGCACGGTAGAAATGCTCTTCAAGGTGACAAACGCCTTAAGATATATCGGCTTCATCATTGTCATCGGCTTGTCGGTAACGGCGATGTTCCTTATCTCCAATACGATCAAAATGACGATTATCGCAAGACGCCGAGAGATTGGCATCATGAAGCTGGTAGGCGCTACGAATTCATTCATCCGCTGGCCTTTTTTTATCGAGGGCGCATTAATCGGAATTATTAGCTCGGTTTTAACAACAATTGCAGTACTGGTAGGCTACTCGGAGCTCGTGAAATTTACACAGATCGGTCTATCGCTAATGATGATTAAGCTTGTAACGGTCGAAGAGGCTGGTCTAATGACCGCTGCCCTTCTGCTAGGACTTGGAACGCTGCTGGGCGTGTGGGGCAGTATCATCTCGATACGAAAGTATTTGAAAGTGTAGGTGGACGCAAACGTGCAGAAGAGGAATTGGAAATGGTTTATCGCCATTATAATGCTCGCGGTATTTGTGCTTCAGCCGACGGGCGGAGAAGCAGCTTCCTTATCTGATATTCAGAAGCAGCTCAAAGAAGCGCAGCAGCAGCTGAAGGAAGCGGAAAGAAAGGCGGCAAATGCCCAGAAGCAAGCCGCTGTGGCCGAGAAAGAGGCAAACCATGCAAAGGCTGCGAAATCCGACATAGAAGGAATGAAGCAGGAAGCGCAAAATTCGATCAACAACCTTATGGCGGAAATCGATAATGTCGTGATTAATAAATCGAAGACGCAAGCGCAGCTGGACGCGAAGGAAGAGGAAGTGCTCCATACGGGTCTGGAGCTGCAGAAGGCTGAGGAGCGCGTGGTCACGCGGGACGAGTTGCTGCAATCCCGTATGCGTCTGATGTACACAAACGGATTTGTATCTTACATGGATGTTCTGCTCAGCGCAACGAGCTTTACGGATTTCGTTGACCGCTTCGATGCGCTGCAAGCGATCCTGACGCAGGATCGCGAGATATTGGAAGAGCAAAAACAGGAGAAAGAGCTTGTGTTGCTCAAAAAAGTAGAGGTAGAGCAGCAGCTTGCCGAGGTGCAGGCTATTTATGAGAAGCTTGAGCTCTATCAGGCGCATCTTGTCAAAAAAGAACAAGATAAGGAACGTATGATTGCAAGCTATAACAGCAATATTGAGCAGCTTGATAATAAGCTTGAAGAAATCGATCATCAGATCGAGGAGTTTGAGCTCATCAGCGACGAGCAGGAGAAGCTTCTCATCGCGCTGGCATCGAAGGTATCCAAGCTGAATGCTGAGAAAAATCGGATTTCGAATCCGTATACCGGCGGTAAGCTGGGCATGCCGATTAAGGGCAGCTATCGATTAACCTCGAATTTCGGTACGCGTATCCATCCGATCTCAGGCAAGAAGCACACGCATACGGGCATCGACTTTGCCGCGCCTCAAGGCACGGACATATACGCAGCGGAAAGCGGCGTCGTTATTATCGCTCAGACGTGGAGCGGCTATGGAAACTGCGTCATCATTGATCACGGCAACGGCACGTGGACGCTTTATGCCCATATACGCAATGGCGGTATAGAGGTGGACAAGGGCGATAAGGTAAAGAGAGGGCAGAAAATTGCGGAGGTTGGCAGCACGGGCAACTCGACTGGACCGCATCTGCATTTTGAAGTGCGAAAAGATGAGGTGCCTGTAAATCCGAGCAGCTACTTGAAATAACCGATATTCTATATATCATGCATAAGAGGCAGCCTTTGAGGCTGCCTTGTTTTAAAATAGGAATAACAAGGTTAAAAGATTGTACGATGCTGATGTGCGTTTCTTTTAACTTGATAAGACAAATAATTGCAGCCTGCTTGTCATATACTAGGGTGGTCTTATATTCAAGACCGTGCAAAGATGAGAAGGTGGTGTAGACAGGTGCATTTCAAAGGACGAACCGTATTTGCGTTCGTTATGCTGACAATGGTGGCCTCCGTGCTCGTTACATTGACGATAGCGGATCAAGTCATTACGCCTAAGCAGCAAGCGGCGCCTGCGCTATTGGCTGCTGCCGAAGAAGGCGAGCGTACGGGGTTAAAAGAGGAAGAACTGACAAAGCTTAACGCGGTGCTGGAATTAATTGAGACCAAATATTACCAAAACGTCGACCGCCATGAGCTGATCGATGGTGCAGTAAGCGGAATGATGTCTTCGCTTGACGATCCTTATTCCGTCTACATGGAGAAGGAAGTCGCACAGCATTTTTCCGAGTCGATTGAGGGCTCCTTTACCGGAATCGGCGCAGAGGTAACTCTTGAGAATGGACGTGTTGTCGTTGTTTCCCCCATCAAGGGATCGCCGGCTGAACGCTCCGGACTGCTCGCCAAGGATGTGCTGCTCTCCATTAACGGGGTGAAGCTGGACGGTTTGAATTTACAGGACGCAGTGGCGAAGATTCGCGGGCCGAAAGGGACGAAGGCCAAAATACATGTCCAGCGGGCAGGCTTCTCCGAGCCGATTCAGCTCGTTCTTATCCGCGATGATATTGACGTGGAAACGGTATATGGCAGTCTACAGGCGGATGGTATTGGCGTGATCGAAATTCGTCAATTTTCGCTGCACACCGCGGAGCGGTTTAAGGAAGAGCTCGCTCGGCTTGAGGAGCAGGGAATGAAGGGTCTCGTGCTGGATGTTCGCAACAATCCGGGGGGAGTACTGCCCGTCGTTGTTGATATTGCTGAGTCGTTCATGGCGAAGGGGACAACGGTCGTACAAGTAGAGGATCGGCACGGAAACCGCGAGAAGACGGTCTCGAAGGGGCAAAGCAAATCCTATCCGATCGCAGTTCTCATGAATAACGGCAGCGCAAGCGCATCCGAAATATTAGCTGGCGCCCTGCAAGAGGGAGCGGGAGCTAAGCTGATCGGTGAAACCACCTTCGGCAAAGGAACGGTGCAGGTAAGCTATAATAAAGCGCTCGGTGACGGAAGTCTCGTCAAAATGACGATAGCCAAGTGGCTGACACCTAAGGGCAACTGGATTCATGAGACAGGCATTAAGCCAGATCTTGTCGTACACCCGCCGGACCTGTATACGGTAGCCAGACTTGCTTTATCGGAAACTCTAAAGCAAGATATGCTTGGCGAACAGGTGAAGAGCGTTCAAATTATGCTGCATGGTCTAGGCTATGAGCCGAAGCGCGAGGATGGTTATTTTGGAACTGAGACGGTAGAAGCCGTTAAAAAGTTTCAGAATGAGCATGGACTGACGGCTACCGGCGAGGTAAACAAGGAGACAGGTGAAAGACTCGAAGCGGCGGTTATTAATTGGATACAGGACGAAAAGAACGATAAGCAGCTTCATGAAGCAATTCAAGCTGCAAGCAGGAAATGATACGCGGATGTCGAATGAATAAGAGGTTGGCTCTGGTTGAAGAGTCAGCCTTTTATTTTTTTGGCGGCAGGGTGAAATAGGAGGAGTGTGAGTCTTGGAAACGGCGATAGAATTGCTGGAAATGCTCGGACAAGCGGCTGTACAGCTGGTTGCGCAGCCCTTTTATTATATTGCGGTATTATTTATTATTTTACAATACACGAGACAAATACGGATGGAACGTAAGCTGTTCGCGGTTAAGCTGCACAATTGGCCTGGCTTAGTTATGAAAGCGATGCTTGCCGGGCTGCTGATTGGTGTGGGCGTCTCTGCGGTTGGAGCCTTTTTAGGCGCGGCAATGACGCCTGATGCAGTCCTTTGGCTATGGGGAGTAGCGGCATTGCTTATGCTCATCCGTATTCGTTACCTATGCTTCGCCTATAGCGCGGGAGTGATTGCGCTGCTGCAATGGATGTTAGGATGGACCACACTTGCCGACCGAAGCGATTGGATCGGAGCAGTGACGGCCTCCCTTGTCAATATCGACGCAGCAGGACTTTTGGTGCTGGTTGCGTTGCTTCATTTGGCAGAGGCGGCGCTCGTTCGTTGGCAGGGCGATCGTCTCGCGACACCTTTGTTTCTGGAAGGAAAGCGGGGCAAGCTCGTCGGAGGTTATCTACTGCAGGGCTTTTGGCCGGTGCCGCTGTTGTTGCTTGTTCCCGCTGGGGGAAGCGGAGCTTCAACGACAGTATTGCCATGGACGCCGCTCTTCGGGGCGGATTGGTCGCAGGGCTGGACCTTCGTCGCGCTGCCGATGATTATCGGCTTCACGGAGATGACCCGCTCTTCGCTTCCGAAGGACAAAGCCCGGCATGCAGCGAAAGGACTTGTGCTGTACAGCGTGTGTTTGGCTGCAGCAGCAGCGCTGGCGTGGTGGCAGCCTGTGCTGCTTCCGGTTGCTGCGCTGGCGTCCCTTATGCTGCATGAGGCGATTGTCTGGCGCAGCAGAGCGCTTGAGTCAGCTCGTTCGCCGCTGTATGTGCATGATGCGAGAGGCCTTCGTATACTTGGCATCGTGCCTGGGACGCCTGCCGAAGCGATGGGCCTGACCGCAGGCGAAATTGTGCATAAGGTGAATGGTGTACGGGTGAGAACGAAGGAAGAGCTGTATGAGGCTCTCGTACTCAACTCCGCATTTTGCAAGCTTGAGGTGCTGAACAACGCAGGTGAGCTGAAGTTTTCCCAGCGCGCAAGGTTTGCCGGTGAGCATCACCAGCTAGGGGTTATTCTGGCGCCTGACGAGGAGGCCAACTATTATGCCGCTTCCGGACCCGCATCACTGCTGGAGCTGATGCGGAGCTCCCGCACCTCGCATCGCCGCGGCGATGCGGCAGACGTGGAGAGCTAGCGTTCAGCAGTCGGTTAATGGCGGCAGAGAACAAATAGGTTTCAACCATTTCGTATTTAGGTTAATCATACAATAGGTGCATATCAAAGCCAGCTGAGTCATTTGCTCGACTGGTTTTTTATGTTAGAACGATTGTTTATGCCGGGGTGTCATTGCGAAGAGGATGAGATAACGGTATAATATACGGGAACAAACATTCTTATTTTATGCGCGTTATGAAATGTATTTTATATATTTGACTATAATGAAAATATGGTGCGGAATCATGGAGGTGAATGACAGGCGTGAGCGAGCTGGTAAAGGAAACGAGGCTTTTTGAATTAAAATCGGATTACTCGCCGCAGGGGGATCAGCCTAAGGCGATTGACGAGCTTGTCGAAGGCGTCTTGGCCGGCAAGAGACACCAAACCTTGCTGGGCGCAACGGGTACGGGCAAAACCTACACGATCGCGAATGCGGTAGCGAAGCTGAACCGGCCTACGCTGGTAATTGCGCATAACAAGACGCTCGCTGCACAGCTGTGCAGCGAGTTTAAATCTTTTTTCCCCGACAATGCCGTTGAATACTTTGTAAGCTATTATGATTACTACCAGCCGGAAGCCTACATCCCATCTACTGACACCTTTATAGAGAAGGATTCCAGCATAAATGATGAGATTGATAAGCTGCGCCACTCGGCGACGAGCGCATTGTTCGAACGCCGCGACGTCATTATTGTAGCGAGCGTGTCCTGCATTTACGGTCTCGGTTCGCCAATGGAGTACGGCAGCCTGGTGCTGTCGCTGCGAGTTGGCATGGAGAAGCCGCGCGATGCGATTTTGCATAAGCTTGTCGATATCCAGTATCAGCGCAACGATATTAGCTTTACACGCGGGACGTTTCGCGTACGCGGCGATATCGTGGAAATTTTTCCGGTGGCCAACAATGAGCGAGCGATTCGCGTGGAACTGTTCGGAGACGAAATCGAGCGGATATCGGAAATTGACGTGCTGACCGGTGAAATTGTCGGCGAACGCGATCATATTGCGATTTTCCCGGCTTCCCACTTCGTTACTCACGAGGATACGATGAAGATCGCGATCTTGAATATTGAACGGGAATTGGAGGAGCGTCTCGTCGAGCTTCGTGAAGCAGGAAAGCTGTTGGAGGCGCAGCGTTTGGAGCAGCGAACCCGCTATGACCTGGAGATGATGGCGGAAATGGGCTTTTGCTCAGGCATCGAGAACTACTCTGGACCGCTTACCTTTCGGGAGCGGGGAGCGACGCCATATACGCTGCTCGATTATTTTCCGGATGACATGCTGATCGTCATTGATGAGTCGCACGTGTCGCTGCCGCAAATAAGAGCGATGTATAATGGTGACCGCGCCCGCAAGGAAATGCTCGTCAATCACGGCTTCCGGCTACCATCAGCGATGGATAACCGTCCGCTGCGATTTGAGGAGTTCGAAGAGAAGGCGAGTCAGCTTATTTATGTATCCGCCACACCGGGACCATATGAGATTGAGCATTGCGATACGATGACTGAGCAGATCATACGTCCGACAGGCTTGGTCGATCCGATAATTGATGTTCGTCCTTCAAAGGGCCAAATCGATGATCTGTTAAATGAAATTCGAGACCGTATCGCGAAGGATGAGCGGGTGCTCGTTACGACCTTGACGAAGAAGATGTCGGAGGACCTGACAGATTATATGAAGGAGATCGGGATTAAAGTCAGGTATCTCCATTCCGATATTAAGACGCTGGAGCGGCTTGCTATTTTAAGAGATTTAAGGCTTGGCGTATTCCACGTGTTAATTGGAATTAACCTGCTGCGGGAGGGCCTGGATTTGCCAGAGGTATCGCTCGTATCGATTCTGGATGCGGATAAGGAAGGTTTCCTTCGTTCTGATCGCGCGCTCATTCAGACCATTGGTCGAGCGGCGAGGAACAGCGAAGGCCGCGTGATTATGTACGCGGACAAAATAACCGATTCAATGGATCGCGCGATTAAGGAAACCGATCGACGCCGGACGATTCAGCTTGCTTATAATGAGAAGCATGGCGTAACGCCGCAGACCATTCGGAAAAAGGTGCATGACGTCATTGAAGCGACGAAGGTAGCGGAACAGAAAGCCGATTATCTTGCCGGCGCAGGTGCAGAGAAAATGTCCAAGAAGGATCGCTTAGCGCTTGTTGAGAGGCTGGAGGCTGAAATGAAAGAAGCGGCAAAGAGTCTTCAGTTCGAACGAGCCGCAGAGCTTCGTGATGCGCTGCTTGAGCTGCGCGCTGAGATGGGATAAGTAGGAGGAGAACGGATTGGCTAGCGATAAAATCGTAGTAAAAGGCGCTCGCGCCCATAATTTGAAAAATATAGATGTAACGATTCCGCGCGACAAGTTTGTTGTACTGACAGGACTAAGCGGCTCCGGAAAATCCTCTTTGGCGTTCGATACCATTTATGCAGAAGGCCAGCGCAGGTATGTGGAATCGTTATCCGCTTATGCGCGTCAATTTTTGGGACAGATGGAGAAGCCGGACGTCGATTCCATCGAAGGATTATCTCCTGCAATATCGATCGATCAGAAGACAACGAGCCGCAATCCGCGCTCGACAGTCGGTACGGTAACCGAGATTTATGATTATTTGCGGTTGTTGTTCGCGCGGATCGGCAAGCCTCATTGTCCTGAGCATGGTATCGAAATTAGTTCTCAGACGGTAGAGCAGATGGTAGACCGCATTATGGAGTATCCCGAGCGGACGAAGCTTCAAATCATGGCCCCAATCGTATCGGGCCGCAAGGGCGAGCATACGAAGCTGCTCGCAGATATTCAAAAGCAAGGCTTCGTACGCGTGCGTGTGAACGGAGAGCTGCGCGAGCTAAGCGAGAAAATCGAGCTGGAAAAGAACAAAAAGAACAGCATTGAGGTCGTTGTCGATCGGATCGTAGTGAAATCTGATGTTCAGAGCAGGCTTGCTGACTCGCTTGAGACGGCGCTTAAGCTGTCGGAAGGGCGAGTGCTGGTCGATATTATCGACCAGGAGGAGCTTCTGTTCAGCTCGAATCTGGCTTGTCCGGAATGCGGCTTTAGTATAGATGAGCTTGAGCCGCGGATGTTCTCGTTCAACAGTCCGTACGGTGCATGTCCAGATTGCGATGGCTTAGGAGCGAAGATGATCGTTGATCCTGAGCTTCTCGTGCCGGATATGAGCAAATCGATAGAGAATGCAGCATTTTTGGCGTGGGCGGGCAGCACATCCAACTATTATCCGCAATTTCTTAGCGCGGTTTGCGTTCATTATGGCATTCCGCAGGACGTTCCAGTATCGGAGCTTACTGCAGAACAGATGAAGAAGCTGCTCTATGGAACGGGCGGAGAGCGTGTGCGTTTCCTCTACGAGAATGATTTCGGCCATCGCAAGGAGGCTTATGTGCCATTCGAAGGCATCGTGCACAATCTGGAGCGTCGCTATCGAGATACAGCCTCGGATATGATGCGCGAGCATATTGAGAATTATATGAGCGCAAAGCCATGCGGAGGCTGCAAGGGACAACGGCTTCGCAGGGAAGTGCTGGCCGTTACAATCGGTTCGCAAAATATTTCGCAGGTTACTTCCTTGTCCATTGGTGAAGCGCAGCGGTATTTTGAATCCGTCAAGCTGACAGAGAAGGAAATGACGATCGCTAACCTTATTTTCAAAGAAATTAATAGCCGACTGGGCTTTCTTGTTAACGTAGGTCTGGAATATTTGTCATTAAGCCGCGCAGCGGGTACATTATCCGGCGGCGAGGCGCAGCGTATCCGGCTGGCTACCCAAATTGGCTCGAGTTTAATGGGCGTGCTTTATATTTTGGACGAGCCGAGCATCGGTCTGCATCAGCGTGACAATGACCGATTGATCCAGACGCTTGAGCATATGCGAAATTTGGGGAATACACTGATCGTGGTCGAACATGACGAGGATACGATGCTGGCAGCCGACTATATCATTGATATCGGTCCAGGCGCGGGCATTCATGGCGGGACGGTTATTGCAGAAGGAACGCCTGAGGAAGTAATGGCCGATGAGAACTCGTTGACTGGGCAATATTTGAGCGGCCGCAAGTTCATTGAGGTTCCGATGGAGCGCCGCAAAACGAGCGACAGGTGGCTTGAGGTTAGAGGCGCCAAGGAGAACAACCTGCGCAACGTGAATGTTAAAATTCCGCTTGGCGTATTCTCGGCGGTCACCGGCGTATCCGGCTCTGGCAAATCAACGTTCGTGAATGAGATTTTATATAAAACGTTAGCGCGTGATCTGAACAAAGCGAAGACACGGCCTGGTCAGTATAAGGAGCTGCGCGGTCTAGAGCATTTGGAGAAGGTTATCGACATTGATCAATCGCCGATTGGCCGGACACCGCGTTCGAACCCTGCTACGTACACGGGCGTATTCGATGATATTCGCGATTTGTATGCGAGCACGAATGAAGCGAAGGTGCGGGGCTATAAGAAGGGGCGCTTCAGCTTTAATGTGAAGGGCGGACGCTGTGAGGCTTGTCGCGGCGACGGCATCATCAAGATTGAAATGCACTTCCTGCCTGACGTCTATGTGCCGTGCGAGATTTGCAAAGGCAAGCGCTATAACCGCGAGACGCTGGAAGTGAAGTACAAAGGAAAAAATATTGCGGAAGTGCTGGAGATGACCATCGAGGACGGCTGCTCATTCTTTGAGAACATTCCGCGTATACATCGCAAGGTTCAGACGCTTCTAGATGTTGGGCTCGGTTATATGAAGCTGGGCCAGCCGGCAACGACGCTGTCTGGGGGCGAAGCACAGCGCGTGAAGCTGGCGGCAGAGCTGTATCGTCGTTCGACAGGCACGACGCTTTATATTTTGGACGAACCGACAACTGGCCTGCATGTGCATGATATCGACCGACTGCTGACGGTACTGCATCGTTTGGTCGATTCTGGAGAATCCGTGCTCGTCATCGAGCATAACTTGGATGTCATCAAGACAGCCGATTACGTCATTGACCTTGGTCCTGAAGGCGGCAGCGGCGGCGGAATGATCGTTGCAACGGGCACGCCCGAGCAGGTCGTCAAGGTGGAGCAATCCTATACCGGGCAGTATTTGAAGCCGATACTCGAACGGGATCGCGAGCGGACAATTGCCCGGCAGAAGAAACAAGAACAGGTAGCCGCTGCGGCGGAGTGACGGAAAGCAAAGAAGCAGGCTGACCATTGTCAGCCTGCTTCTTTGTGCATCCAGCAAGAAACGCTTAGTTTCTTGCAAGCATGCTATGAATCAATGATTCTTTCACCTCATCGAACAGGAGAGGCGCATTAGCTAGATGAGTTGGAATCTTCAAGCTCTTCGCAATGGCTTTTAAATCATTCAACAGTTTGGGATCAGACGTCAATAGCTGAGAAGGGACTACTCTGCTGCTTGAAATGAAATCCAAAAGTTTTTTTGGTATGACGACGGACGCTTCCAAATGGTCGAACAGCTCCATGACGAGTATTTGATTAGACTGCTGATCAACTAATAACATAATCATAGGAAAATAAGGCCGTTCCCGGTCACCAACAGGTGTAGGCATAAAGAAACAACCAATCTCCCAAATGCCGCCTTGACCTTGAAGAGATTTTCTCACCTTCGCGAGCTGAAGCTCATCGATAGGCTGTGGAGCTGCAGGTACAAATCCTGACTGATCCTCTTCTGGCAGCAGCCGCTCTATTTTCCAGTGCAGGCTGTTATCCGCTTGGCGGTCAGCAAGGAGCGTCGGTATCTTACCTTCTACACGCTCAAAGTAGCTGTCGGGCTCTTCAGATGCTTCCAGTGCGATATGAAGCGTTTGTTCAAGTGCATAGGTTAGAAAAACAACATCACTTGCCGCTTTAATTGGCCATGGATAATAGCCTGGCTCATGGAGCTTAAAAGAAGGCCAAGCGCCGCGTCCGCGGAATTTAAAGCCAAGGTCTTTTATGCGATTTCTTTCTTCGGGCTGCAGATCCTCACGGTCGTCGAAGGACAGCATTAGACAATGCTGAATGAACATAGGATCTCCATGCGAATCCCCGTTTAGCATATCTATTACAGTGTTAAGGCCTGCTTTTCCAAAATATAAGGCCAATCCGTACAGCTCTCCGCCTGCGCCCATCACACAGCAATAGCCCGTTAGGTCGGAATCAGGATCCTTTATGCCGAATAAATGACTGTTATCCAGCTGCTTCCATGGTTGCGCGGCTTTGAATGCAAGTGCGGTTTCGTAAAGTCTTGTCCACTGTTCGTTTGTAGCCAGCATGATGTTATCATCCTTTCTCCGTGCTGCTTAGCTATTTATAGCTAGAGGGTAGCACATTCAAAGGTTGAGTACAAATAAAAAAACGCTTCGAGCCAAGACTGATGCAAGGCTCGAAGCGTTTTTTCGTTATATAAGCTGTGGTTATACAGCCAAAATTTCAGTAAGCTTCTCTTGGAAGGCCGGTACGCCGACACGCTTCACGAAGGAGTGGAAGCTCTCGCTCGAATTGCGCTGAGCTTTGTAGAACTCGATCAGCTGTTTAAGAACATCGCCAACATTGTCGCCTTTGACGCGGCCTTTCAGTGGAGCATTGAACTGAGCACCCGGTCCGAGAATGCCGCCAACTGCGATATCGAACGCGTCAACCATGCCTTCTGGCGTTTTGATAAGCGAGCCTTGAAGGCCGATATCCGCAATATGCTTCTGGCCGCAAGCGTTCGGGCAGCCAATGAAGTGAATACGGATTTTCTCGTCAAGCTCAACGTTCTCATCCAAGTATTGAGCAACCGTGCGAGCGCGCTCCTTCGTCTCAACTACAGCGAGATTACAAAATTCGTTGCCCGTGCAGGAAACGGTACGGGCCATGAAAGGCTTCGGATTTGGTGTTAGGCGCTGCAAAACAGGAGCTGCAAGCACTTCTTCGACTTTATCGTCAGGAATGCCGGCAATCAGGATGTTTTGCGACATTGTCGTACGAACCTTGCCATCGCCATATTTCTCTGCAAGATCAGCCAACTGCTCCAGCTCATCGGAGTTCGTACGGCCTACAGGCACGTTCAGTCCGATGTAGTTAAGGCCTTCTTGCTTTTGCGGATGTACACCGTCGAAGTAAGCAGCTTGCCAGCCAACGGTTTTGTCTTCGCCGCGGGAAGGCATTTCACCGATAATTTCAATCAATTTTTCTTTGAATTTCTCTGGACCCCAGTCAGCAACCAAAAACTTAAGACGGGCTTGATGGCGCTTCTCACGGTAACCGTAGTCACGGAAAATCGTCGTAACGCCTACGGAAACCTTTAAAACCTCTTCCGGACGAACAAAAATATCAAGCGGTTTCGCAAGATGCGGTTTCGCGGACAGACCGCCGCCAACGAACACGTGGAAGCCGACTACCTCCTGGCCATCGATCACTTTCACAGCAGGGACGTAAGCAAGGTCGTTGATTTCTGCATGTGCATTGTTATAGATGTTACCAGAGATGGACATTTTATATTTGCGGGGCAGATTCGAGAAATCGCGATTCAACAAATAAAAATCGTTTACTTGATTTACAAGATCAACGGTGTCAATCAATTCGTCTTTGTCAATGCCAGCAAGCGGGTTGCCAACAATGGTACGAGGGCAGTCGCCGCATGCTTCAAAGCTGTACAATCCTACCTGCTCCAAGCGTTTGAAAATGTCCGGAAGGTCTTCAACCTTAAGCCAGTGATATTGGATGGCTTGACGCGTTGTTACATCGATGAGGTCGCGGCCATAATCGCGTCCAATGGAAGCGATCATACGCGCTTGCTCAGAAGTCATAATACCGCTGTTAATGCGAATTCGCATCATGAAGTAGCCATCTCTAGGCTTTTGCTCATAAACGCCAGCCCATTTGAAACGGTTCATATCCTCTTCCGGAATCGAAGAATAACCTTCCTTTGAGTATTGCTCAATAATCGTGCGTATGACGTCGAGGCCATCCTTTTCCATCTTAATGAATTCAAATTTATTCAATTTGGAGGTGTCGTTCATCCAAATAGGTTCGTAAGCCATAATTCAAATCCCCCTTGAGCGTATCATTCATACCCTAAAATCCGACATAAATCCGACATAATAGGTATGAATATAGATTAGTTTGATCGTAACATATTTTAAGTATAGCGACAATGGATGTGAGCAAGCAGCTAAATAAGTCTTTATTATGCGTTTCATACGGAAACATTATAATGAAGTAGTTTTTAATAAATCGTGACAAACTTGTTACGAATGGTATTTCATACTTGCGTCTGCAGCAACTTAAAGCTAACATATAGTAATATAGGCTACGTGCGAAAAAAAGGAGGTCCCTTCATGTTTTTAGCAGCAGAAAAAGCAGCTCAAGAAGTAAGTAAGATTCATACGTTCGACTGGTTTATGCTTGCCTTTACGGTATTGATTGCCATCGGATTTGTGAGGCTTTTAAGCGCTCGTCCAAAGAAAAATTTGTTTGCGATCGGCTTTACAGGCGTTTCTCTCGCGTTGTTCCTGTTAATCGACTTCATTATGATCACGAAGGTTTGGTTAGCATAATCTAACAATCGCAATAAAAAGGTCTGTCGGACAAGTCCGGCAGACCTTTCTGTTGTTTATACCCACCACATCTCGCCGAGCGGCTCGCGGATAAGAATTTGTTGAAGATTTTGAACAGCCTTTGTGAAGCCCTCGTCAACGGACATGAGGCCGTCTTCATGCTCAATGCTGACAACATAGTCATAGCCGACCAAACGAAGGGCGCTAAGGATGTCTGCCCAAGTTTTCATATCATGACCGTATCCGACGGTACGGAACTGCCATGCGCGATCAAGCATAAGCGCATAGGATTGCATATCGGTTACGCCATGGTGGTTCACGTTAATCGGGTCAATCGTTGTATCCTTCGCGTGGAAGTGGTGAATCGCGCCGGCACGGCCAAGAATGTGTACCGCTTGTACCGGATCGATACCTTGCCACCACATATGGCTTGGGTCGAGGTTAGCGCCGATCGCATTGCCAGCAGCTTCGCGCAGACGAAGCAATGTCGCAGGACTATGTACAGAGAAGCCGCCATGAAGCTCAAGGCCGATTTTTACGCCGCCGGCTGTAGCAAGCTTGCCGATCTCAGACCAATAAGGAATAACTTTCGCTTCCCATTGCCATTTCAAAATATCTTGGAAATCGTTAGGCCAAGGAGCTACCGGCCAGTTCGGATACTTCGCATCCTCATGATCGCCTGGGCAGCCGGAGAACGTGTTCACAACGGATACCTCAAGGCGGTTGGCTAGCTCAATCGTTTTACGAATGATTTCGTCATGCTCGGTGGAAATGGCTTTCTGCGGGTGAAGCGGATTCGCGTGGCAGCTAAGTGCGCTGATCATCAGTCCGCGCGATTCTACGGCCTGCTTAAACGCTTTCAGTTTACCTTCGTCAGCAAGCAATCCGTCAAGATCGCAATGTGCGTTGCCAGGATAACCGCCTGTTCCGATTTCAATTGCTTCGAGCCCTTTGGAGGCAATATAGTCCAGTGCTTCCTCAAATGGCTTTTGTGCGAAAAGTACGCTAAATACTCCTAATTTCATTTGTTACTTTACCTCCCGAATCCATCGTATGGATTGTTTTAGCAGTCGCTCCTATTATACCACTTCTCGATTCGCAACACATAATTGAAATTGAATTTAACAAAATTGCATAACAACATAACAAAACAAGCGCAAGCGTGAGTATTTTTCTATTTTTAGAACCAGGAAATGAAACTGGCATTATTGTGTGGTGGATTAGACGTTCGCGGTTTGCTAATATAGTAGAAGCAGCTTTTCTAGAATGAGAGGGATTAAAAATTATTATGACAACAACGATTTTAAGATCGGATATAGAACTGCTGGCTCCGGCCGGCGATTGGGATTGCATGCGGGCGGCAGTGGCAAACGGCGCCGATGCGATATTTTTTGGCGTGGAAAAGTTTAATGCCCGTGCCCGCGCGAATAACTTCCGCAGCGAGGAGCTGCCGGAAATTATGGCGTTTCTTCATACGTACGGCGTAAAGGGCTTCCTCACGTTTAACATTCTCGTATTTGAGGATGAGATGAAAGACGCGCAGAAGCTGATTGAAATGTGTATTGATGCCGGTGTTGATGCCGTTATTGTCCAGGATTTGGGCCTCGTGAAGCTGATTCGGGAGCTATCGCCGGATTTCCCGATTCACGGCTCGACTCAGATGACGATAACGTCGCCGGAGGCGGTAGAATTCACGAAGCCTTTCAATCTGGAACGAGTCGTGCTGGGACGCGAAAATAACCTGAAGCAAATTCGGACGATTGGCGAGCAGGCGAAGCTGCCAATGGAGGTGTTCGTCCACGGCGCATTATGCGTATCGTATTCCGGACAGTGCCTCACCTCGGAAATGTGGGGGGGCCGCTCCGCGAACCGCGGCGAATGCGCTCAGGCCTGCCGGCTGCCGTACGATCTAATGGTCGACGGCGAGATTCAGCCGATGGGAGACATTGCGTATTTGCTGTCGCCGAAGGATTTGGCGGCGATTGACATTGTGCCGGAGCTTATCCAAGCAGGCGTAACGTCATTTAAAATTGAAGGACGTCTCAAGAGTCCGGAATATGTCGCGAATGTCGTGAGCAAGTATAGACGCGCGATCGATAAATATTTTGACGGGGACTTGTCGAAGCCGTCGGTGGAGGATGTGCGTGAGCTGCAGCAAAGCTTCTCGCGCGGCTTTACGCACGGTTTTCTGTCGGGAACGAACAATAAGCAGCTCGTAGAGGGCACGTTCCCGAAAAGCCGGGGCGTTTATCTTGGCCGGGTAGAGCGCATCATGCGCGATGCGGTTACGCTGCGCATCGAAGCGCCTCTGAAGCGCGGCGACGGCATCGTATTCGATGCTGGCGACCCGACGAAGAAGGAAGAGGGCGGCCGTGTCTATGATATTCGCCGCCAAGGTGTGAAAATTGAAGGAGAAGCGCAGGAAGGCACGTTGATTGAACTGGTGGCGGGCCGGAACGATGTTGATTTGCGCAAGGTGCATGTAGGCGACCGCGTATGGAAGACGAACGATCCGGCGCTGGATAAACGGTTGAGAGCAACCTTCGAAACGGAAAAGCCGTATCGTGTATTTCCGCTTCATGTTCGTGTAACCGGCGCGCTGGGGCAGCCCATGCGCACATGGTGGACGGATGTGCAGAAGGGGACGACCGTAGAGGTTGTATCCGAGCTGGAGCTCGAGCAAGCGCAGAAGCGTCCGATGGATGCCGCGCTGCTGGAGGAGCAGCTTGGTCGACTGGGAGGCACCCTCTATCAGCTGGATAAGCTTGAGGTAGAGCTGCAGGGCGATCTGATCGTACCGATACGCGAGCTGAACCGGCTGCGCCGCGAAGCGGTTGAGCTGCTCTCCGGCGAGCGTCCGAAACCTCCGGTCTATGTGAAACGCGAGGTAAATACGCGTGCTGACGTATTTGAGAATGGAATGGCGAAGAAGGATATAGTAGCGCCGCGCAGCGGCAAGGATGCGAAGCTTACTGCGCTTTGCCGGACTCTTGAGCAGGTACAGGCAGCGGTGAAAACCGATGTTTCTTATATCTATGCGGATTTTGAATTCATTAAGCAATTCCCGGCAGCCGTGGCCGCTGCTCGTGAAGCGGGCAAGCCGATTGCGCTGGCTACGCCGCGTATTCATATGCCTGGGGAGAATGGCTACCATGCGAATATTCTCAAGCTGCAGCCAGATGCTGTGCTCGTTCGCAACACAGGCGCGCTCTACTATTATTTGAGAGCTCGTGCCGCCAATCCCAATCAGCCGTTTCCTAAGCTGATCGGCGATTTTTCGCTTAATGTAGCGAACCATAAAGCGGTGAACCTGTTCAGCGAGGTTGGTCTCGATCTGATTACGCCTTCGTATGACTTGAACATTCAGCAGATGGTTGATTTGCTTGAAAGCTCGGATACGTCGAGGCTTGAGGTCGTGATCCATCAGCATTTGCCGATGTTCCACACAGAGCATTGCGTATACTGTACGTTTATGAGCGAAGGAACAGATTATACGAACTGCGGCCGTCCGTGCGAGGAGAAGCGCGCTTCACTGCAGGATCGAATCGGCATGGCTCATCCGGTTCGTGTCGATGAAGGCTGCCGCAATACGGTATACAATGCGATTGAGCAGTCTGGCGCAGAGTATATCCGCAATTTTGTCGGACTGGGCGTATCCAACTTCCGCGTCGAATTCCTTGAAGAAACGCCGGACAAGGTGCTGGAGGTGCTGTCATTGTATCGCGACGCTTTAGACGGCCGCATCAGTGGAACACAGGTATGGCGTAGTCTGAAGGCGATCAATCAGCTCGGCGTAACGCGCGGGCAGCTGGTGAAATAATCGGCCGATTAGTGAAATAATTGGATCAATGGTGAAGAATCGAGGCATGATTAATCATGAGCGAGACTTGGTTTTCCAGCTGGAGGCATGTGTTTAAGCTTGACCCCGATCGGGAGCTTTCGGATGAAGCGCTTGATGCGATATGTACGTCAGGCACCGATGCGGTCATAGTGGGCGGGTCCAGCGGAGTTACTTTTGAAAATACAGTGGAGCTTATGGCGCGGGTTCGCAGATATGCTGTGGACTGCGCGCTTGAGGTGTCTACGATGGAAGGCGCTGTTCCTGGCTTTGACGGGTATTTCGTGCCCCTCGTCCTTAACACGGACCGGGCGGAATGGATAAACGGCAAGCAAACGAAGGGGCTTGAGGAATACGGCTCTTTTGTTCCATGGGAAGAGACAGCGGCGCAAGGATATATTATATTAAATGAGGCGGCTACAGCGGCGAAGCTGACGGGTGCGCAGACTGATCTAAGCGAAGCCGAGCTTATTGCGCACGTTCGCATGGCGGACCGTCTTATGAGACTGCCGGTCATCTATTTGGAATACAGCGGACGCTTTGGCGATATGCAGCTTGTGAAGCGTGCAAAATCGGCAATCGTGAACGCGCAGCTATTCTATGGCGGCGGAATTGATGACGCAGACAAAGCAAGGAAAGCGGCGGAAGCGGCTCATACCGTTGTCGTTGGCAACATTATTTACTCGGATTTAGCATCAGCGCTGTTAACAGTAAACGCTGTTAAGGAGATCATAGCTGAACGCGCTTAGAAGCAATGACTCGTTGACGACTAACTATCGTTAAAAAGCACGATGTTCAGCCTAAGAAATTCCTATAACGCCTTCTTGTACGGGAAACCGGCCGGAAGGCGTTTTATGCATGTTCAAAGGCTTAGTACAACAGAGGGAAAATTTATAAGAAATATTTTTGAAGAGGCAAATTGACACAGAGGGGAGTCGTTGTCTACACTGAGAGAAGGCGAACATATGCGAACAAAGGAGTCGGAGCATGTTGAATCATTTAGGCATCGAAGAAGCGGTGCAAAAGCTAAATCCGCCGCAGCGGGAGGCTGTTCTGGCGACTGATGGGCCTTTGCTTATTATGGCGGGAGCGGGCAGCGGCAAGACGCGTGTGCTGACGCATCGCATTGCATATCTAATAGAGAAGAAGCGTGTGGCGCCGTGGAGTATTTTGGCGATCACCTTTACGAATAAAGCGTCACGGGAAATGCAGGATCGGGTAAGCGCACTAGTTGGGCCCTCGGGCCGGGATATTTGGGTTTCCACCTTCCACTCGATGTGCGTACGTATTTTGCGCAGAGATATTGACCGGATTGGTTTTACATCGAGCTTTTCCATTCTGGACTCGTCAGATCAGCTGTCGGTTATTCGCAATTGCATGAAGGACATGAATATCGACACCAAAAAATTCGAGCCGAAGGCCGTACAGGCGGCGATTGGCGGAGCGAAGAATGAGTTGATCACACCGGAGCAGTATGAACAGAAGGTCGGTGATTATTTTCAAGGTATCGTGGCGCAGGTTTTCACGAAATATCAGATGCGGCTTAGAAGCAACAACTCGCTCGATTTCGACGATCTGATCATGATGACAATCAAATTGTTCAAGGAAGTACCTGAGGTGCTTGATTTTTATCAAAATAAATTCCGCTTTATTCACGTGGATGAGTATCAGGATACGAACCGTGCGCAATATATGCTCACACGCATGCTGGCGGATAAGCATCATAATATTTGCGTCGTCGGTGACAGCGATCAGTCGATTTATCGGTGGCGCGGAGCTGACATTACGAACATTTTGAATTTTGAGAGTGACTATCCGGAAGCGCGGACGATTATGCTGGAACAAAATTATCGTTCGACTTCGAACATTCTTGATGCGGCGAATGCGGTCATTAAGCTGAATAGCGGCCGGAAGCCGAAGAAGCTGTGGACGGATCAAGGCGCAGGCGATCTGATCTCACTCTATCAGGCGGATACGGAGCATGAGGAAGGTTATTTCGTCAGCGGCGAGATCCGCAAAAATGTAACCAAGGGTTACAAGTTCTCGGATCATGCGATTTTGTACCGAACGAACGCGCAGTCGCGGGTGATAGAGGAAATTCTCATTAAATCGGACATTCCGTATCA
The DNA here is from genome assembly GCF_049725345.1 of Paenibacillus praedii. NCBI lineage: Bacteria > Bacillati > Bacillota > Bacilli > Caryophanales > Paenibacillaceae > Paenibacillus > Paenibacillus praedii. The sequence continues at coordinate 224,372 of NZ_JBMWAM010000004.1, forward strand.
AATTGTCGGCGGTGTCAAGTTCTACGACCGTAAAGAGATTAAGGACCTGCTTGCTTATTTGAGGCTCGTATCCAATCCGGACGACGATATTAGCCTGCAGCGCATCATTAACGTGCCGAAGCGGGGCATTGGCGATACGACGGTCGGCAAGCTTGCTGATGAAGCGGCAAGACGGGGTACGTCGATTTACAGAGTGCTGAATAATCTAGGTGATGTGGAGGTCAATGGCCGAACGAGAACGCTGCTTCGCGAGTTTTATGAGATCATCGATAATTTGGCGAGAATGGTGGATTACTTATCGGTAACAGAACTCACCGAGAAGGTGCTGGAGCTTTCGCAATACCGAATGGAGCTTCATCAGGAGAACACGCTTGAATCGAAGGCGCGCCTAGAAAATATTGAGGAGTTTCTGTCGGTTACGATGGATTTCGAGAAGCGCAACGAGGACCGGACATTGATTTCGTTCTTGACGGATTTGGCTTTAATCGCGGATATCGATGCGATGAATAAGGATGAAGCGGAATCAGAGAAGAGCAATGACACGGTGGTCCTAATGACGATGCATAGCTCCAAAGGGTTGGAGTTCCCTGTCGTGTTCATTGTCGGCATGGAGGAAAGCATATTCCCGCACAGCCGCGCGCTTACCGACAACGAGGAGCTTGAGGAGGAACGCCGCCTCGCGTACGTGGGGATTACCCGCGCCGAGAAGCGGCTATACTTGACCTGTGCGAGAATGCGGACGCTGTTTGGCCGCACGGGCAGTAACATGCCATCGCGCTTCCTGCAGGAAATCCCGGAAAGCGTAAGGGAAGGCGTCTCGGCCGGAGGCGGTTATTCCCGCGCGATCGGGCGCAGCGGCACTAGCGCTGGTTCCCCGGGGCGCGTGCCAGCCAGTGGCGCGCAAGGAGTCCGTTCCCCAGGTATGGGGGGAACGAGCCCGGCCGCGATGGGCGGCAGAGGCGGCGTGCGGGTGAGCACGCCGCTCCAGGACGCCGCTCGGGCGGCCCAAGGGAGCGGTGCGGCGAGCCCGGCCGCGCCTGGCAGCTTTGCAGCCGGCGATCGTGTCGCGCACGGCAAGTGGGGGGAAGGCGTCGTTGTATCCGTCAAAGGGACGGGCAACGACATGGAGCTTCAGATCGCTTTTCCTGCCCCGGTAGGCATTAAGCGGCTGCTTGCCGGCTTCGCGCCGATAACGAAAGTGTAAGGTTGATCAGTTAATTTGTACGATTAGAAGGAGGAGCCTCTCGTGAACGCTCAGCTCGAACGGATGCAACAGCTCATTGCGATCATTACAGAGCATAATTATCAATACTATACACTTGATCAGCCTGCGATAAGTGATGCGGAATACGACAAGCTTTACGATGAGCTTGTCACGTTGGAAACCGTCTCCGGCACCATTCTGCCAGAGTCGCCGACGCAGAGGGTAGGCGGGGAGCTTCTAAAGGGCTTCGAGCCTTACAAGCATCGCGCTCGGCTGTGGAGTCTTGACAAAGCGCAGGACGCAGAGGACTTGCTCGCATGGAATACACGGCTCCTAAAGGCGATTGCGGACTACAACGTGAAGCACCCCGATGAGGAGCCGCTGCCTCAGCCGACCTATGTGGTCGAGCTGAAATTCGACGGGCTGACGCTTAACCTGACCTACGAGGACGGACAGCTGGTACAAGCAGCGACGCGCGGCAACGGTGCGGTTGGCGAAGGCATTCTGCAGCAGGTGCGGACGATTCGTTCCGTACCGCTCACGATACCTTTTACCAATGGCATTATTGAAGTGCAGGGTGAAGGGATTATGCAGCTTTCGGTGCTGGCGAAATATAATGAAACGGCCCTGGAGCCGCTCAAAAACGCTCGTAACGCAGCGGCAGGCGCACTTCGCAATCTCAATCCGAAGGTTACGGCAGAGCGGAAGCTGAACGCTTTCTTCTATAATGTCGGTTACGCTGACGGCGTGTCGTTTACGGACCACCGCGAGATGCAGCAGTTTTTGCGGGATAATCGCTTCAAAGTGAACCCTTATGTAACCTATAAAGATACGATTGAAGAGGTGCAGGCTGAGCTGGCTCTCGTCATCGGTCAACGTGAAGAGCTGGATTTTCTCATTGACGGTGCCGTTGTGAAGGTTGTCGATATGCGCACGCGAGAGGCGCTGGGCTACACAGATAAGTTCCCGCGCTGGGCTGTTGCCTTCAAATTTGAAGCGGAGGAAGCAACAACGATACTGGAGTCGGTGTCGTGGGAAGTAGGCCGCACGGGGAAAATAACCCCGGTTGCCCGGGTTGAGGCTGTTGAGCTTGCTGGTGTAACTGTACAAAATTGTACGCTCAACAATATCGGCGACATCGAGCGCAAAAATCTGAAGTATGCTTTAGGCACGCTTGTGGCTATCCGGCGCTCTAATGATGTTATTCCAGAAATTTTAGGCAAAGCGGATGAGGAGCCTGGCAGTGAAATTGTTTTCCCAACCGCATGTCCCTCCTGCGGAACGGAGTTGGAGCAGCGTGGCGCGCACTTGTTCTGCAACAATAAGTTAGGATGTAAGCCGCAAATTATCGGACGGATTACGCACTTTGCGTCCCGTGATGCGATGGATATCGATACATTCAGTGTAATGACCGCGGAGCAGCTGTATAAGGATTGCGAGGTTCGTGACCCGGCTGATCTTTATGCGCTAGCCTATGATGATCTCATCAAGCTGGAGCGCTTTGGCGAGAAGAAAGCACGCAAGCTTCTTGACGCATTCGAAAAATCAAAGGACCGCGAGCTGGCATCCTTCTTATTTGCCCTTGGTATTCCGAATACGGGGAAAGCGACGACCAAAATGCTAGCCGAGCACTACGGCAGTTTGGATGCGATTATGCAGGCGCAAGCCGATGAGCTTATTGCTCTTCCCGATGTAGGCGGTATCGTTGCCGAAAGTATCGTCAATTTCTTTAATGACCCCATTATTATGGCAAGCATTGCGCGTATGCGCGAGCTTGGCGTGAAGGCCGAAGTCGAGCAGCAGCCTGTCGTAAGACAAGACAGCATTTTCAGCGGCAAGACGGTTGTTCTGACAGGAACGCTTCCTACGATGTCGCGAGACGAGGCGGCAAAAAAGCTCGAAGCCTGCGGAGCTAAGATTTCAGGCAGCGTCTCCAAAAAAACCGATTTCGTTATTGCGGGTGAAAGCGCAGGGAGCAAGCTGACCAAGGCCCATGAGCTAGGAATCACGGTTATTGAAGATGAAGCGGAGCTCTTGCGTCTCCTAGGTGAAACGGTTTAACCACCGATTGTGTTTGTAAATAAAGAGCCCATGCGCTGCATGGGCTCTTTATGATGTAAGGAGGCGATATTTCAATAATAGTAATTGTATAATTTTTCATGTTGCAAAGTGCTTGGACAGATGTTATATTATTTCTTGTCGCTTCTGAGACATCGGTTAACAACGAAACAAAACACAAAATAATGTGAAATAAGTTGTTGACAACATCGAATGAAGATGATAATATATTTTCTTGTCACGACAAACTGTGACAGCAAGTTCTTTGAAAACTGAACAAATGGATCACGTCAAAATCCAAACAATGTTTTAAATAGCTAGTGAAGTAATGAGCAAGTCAAACACCAATTTGGAGAGTTTGATCCTGGCTCAGGACGAACGCTGGCGGCGTGCCTAATACATGCAAGTCGAGCGGAGTTTCAGAGGTGCTTGCACCTCTGAAACTTAGCGGCGGACGGGTGAGTAACACGTAGGTAACCTGCCTGTAAGACTGGGATAACATTCGGAAACGAATGCTAAT